>DMKG01000034.1:2737-3237 GCA_003454415.1 Alphaproteobacteria bacterium | reverse complement strand
TCATCGGACATCTTGTCGATATCCCGGCCGGTCAGCACCCTCTCGGGCGCCATCAGCCGCAATTCGCATGCAATGGCGCTGGCCGTTAGCGCGTGATCGCCGGTAATCATTTTCACGCTGATGCCTGCGGCAAGACACTGCTGGACTGCGGCAACAGCTTCGTCTCGCGGCGGGTCGATCAAGCCAAACAATCCCAGCAAAGTGAGTTCTTGCTCTACATCTCCAAACACAAGCTGCCGATGATCGGTAACGGCCCGTTTCGCCGCAACGGCCAGCACCCGTTGTCCCTTCGCCGCAATCTGATCTATATTGTTCAGCCAGCGATCGGCGTCGAGCGGACGCTGCGCGCCGCTGCGATCCTGCTCCCAACGGCACATTTCCAGCAGGCGTTCGGGTGCGCCCTTCACATAGATAAAACCGTTCCCGATATGGTCATGGTGCAGCGTTGCCATAAAACGGTGTTGAGACTCGAATGGAATTCCGTCCGTACACGGATATTT
>DMKG01000034.1:0-2535 GCA_003454415.1 Alphaproteobacteria bacterium | reverse complement strand
TTCCTCATACAGGTCGAGGCCAGATTTCAGGGCGGCTGTCAGCAATGCGCCTTCCGTCGGGTCGCCGTCGATGGACCAGACGCCCGCTTCCTCTTTCAGCACCGCGTCATTGCACAAGGCGGCGGCTCGTAGCGCTTCGCTGAGGTCCGGCGGCCCATCCGCCGGAATGTCCTTTCCATTTTCGCTAAAACCGCCATGCGGGGCGTAACCGGTGCCGGAGGCCTCGTAAATCGACGCCGACGTAACGATAGTGCGAACCGTCAACTCGTTGCGCGTCAGCGTGCCTGTCTTGTCCGAACAGATCGTCGTGACCGACCCAAGTGTTTCGACTGCGGGCAAATGGCGGATAATGGCCTTGCGATGGGCCATCCGCTGGACACCGATCGCCAGTGTGATTGTAATTATTGCCGGCAGGCCCTCCGGGATTGCGGCGACGGCCAACCCGACCGCCGCCATGAACATCTCAGCGGCCGGAAACTTCCAGACCCACACGCCAACTCCGAACGCCGCAGACGCGAGGACAAGAATAACAACGGTTAGCCACCGGCCGAAGTCGCCCATGCGCCGCAGCAATGGGGTTGCCAAGCTTTCGACCTCGGACAGCATGGTGCTGATCCGGCCGATTTCCGTGTCCATGCCAGTTGCAACGACGACGCCCGTGCCCTGGCCATAGGTCACCAGAGTGCCCGAGTAGGCCATTGACGCCCTGTCCCCAAGCAGCGCATCGGGGGCAACCGCCGCGCTATCCTTCTCGACCGGCGCCGACTCGCCTGTCAATGCGGCTTCCTGAACTTGCAGCGTCTTTACCCTGATCAGCCGCAGATCCGCGGGAACCCTGTCGCCCGATTGAAGAAACACGATATCTCCCGGAACCACCGACTCGGCGGCAACGACAAGGCGGTGGCCGTCGCGGATGACGGTTGCTTGTAGCGACAGCATCCTGCGGACAGCATCCATCGCCTGTTCGGCCCTATCCTCCTGGATAAACCCGATAGCGGCGTTAATCACCACCACCGCAGTGATCACGCCAGTATCCACCCACTGGCCCAGGGAAGCTGTGACGGCGCTGGCTGCAAGCAGGACATAGATGAGTACGTTATGGAACTGCATCAGAAATCGGAGAATCACACAGCGCTGCTTGGCGGGCGGCAGGCGGTTGAGGCCGTATTGCGCCAGCCGCCGTGCGGCATCGTCATCGCTTAAGCCCGTGATAGATGACTCGAATCGCCGCAGTACAGTGCCGGCGGGAAGCGCCGACCAATTTTCCCGATGATTAACTGGCTTATTCATTTGCCGGCCGTATGCGTTGGGTGCAAATTCGACGGCGCCGCCATATCGGCGGATGCCGTGCCGTGCCGTGCCGACAGTTCCCGCGGCAAGGCATAATTGGCGGCGATGTTCGGCAAGTATGCAAAACAGGCGGTGTCGGGCGCCACAATCTGGCGCAATTCTGGAGCCATGACCGTACGGCAATGCGCCAGCCCAGGCGAGGCTTGCGGGCGCTTGCAGCGGCGCCAGCGGAGGCTTCCGCCAGGGCGGCCTGCACCTGCGCGTCAATCAGCGCCGCCGCCTGTCCCAGTGAGCGCGGCTCGCCATCGCTAATGGCAAAAGCTTCGAGACGGACAGAAGAGCTGCCCGCATTGATCGTCAGAATTTTCATGCAGTCGCTACCTGCATCTCAGCGCGTCCATTTCCAGTCACGGATTTCCGGCATGTCATCGCCATGGCGCGCGATATAGTCCTTGTGCGCGATGAGTTTTTCGCCCACCATTTGCCGCAGATAGGCCGCCCGGTAGCCCAGACCCGCTACCCGGCCGATGACATCTTCGACCAGATGATAGCGGTCCAGGTCATTGAGCACCGCCATGTCGAACGGGGTGGTCGTCGTGCCTTCCTCCTTGTAACCGCGCACATGCAGATTACCGTGATTGGTACGCCGGTAGGTCAGACGGTGGATCAGCCATGGATAGCCGTGATAGGCGAAAATGATCGGCTTGTCCGTGGTGAACAGAATGTCGAATTCCGTGTCCGGCAAACCGTTCGGGTGTTCCTCCGGCGGCTGCAGCCGCATCAGATCAACGATATTGATGACGCGGATTTTCAATTCGGGCAGGTGTGTGCGCAGAATATCGGCTGCCGCCAGAGTCTCAAGCGTTGGCACGTCGCCACAGCAGGCCATCACCACGTCCGGGCTCGTATCGCGATCGGAGCTGGCCCATTCCCAGATACTGATGCCGGCCGTGCAATGGGCGGCGGCGGCTTCGATGTCCAGCCATTGCGGCTGCGGCTGTTTTCCCGCGACAATGACGTTCACCAGATTGCGGCTGCGCAGGCAGTGATCCGTGACCCACAACAGCGTATTGGCGTCGGGGGGAAAATACACCCGCACCACATCCGCGGATTTGTTCACCACATGATCGATAAAGCCCGGATCCTGGTGACTGAAGCCGTTATGATCCTGGCGCCACACATGCGAGGTCAGCAGATAATTCAGCGATGCAATCGGCCGCCGCCAGGGAATGCTGGCGCTGCTTA
>DMKG01000080.1:12591-12987 GCA_003454415.1 Alphaproteobacteria bacterium | reverse complement strand
TGGCGTCGCCAATCTCTCTGGCCAGGCGGACATAGCCCACGCCCAATCGCAGCCGTTCCGGTCCGGCCTGCATATCGATTTCGCTGCGACGGTAGTCGAGATCCTTCCGGTCCAGCCGGAAACGGTGCAACAGTTCAAACCATGGGGAAGGGCTCAGAGCCAAACTGCCGACATAATCCGACCGCTCGTTGCTGAGACCGGTTTCCCGGGAAAAGGTTGTGTCGTCTTTCATACGCAAGACCTGGCCGATAAGCAGATTCACATAGCCGCCATCGGGACGGTAGGCCCCCCATTTCACTCCGAGATTGGCGCGCGGCCCTTCTTCCCAGCGGTCCAGCCCAGGGAACCGGTCGGGGCTGAAAAGGTTGGAACTGTCAAACTCGAAGCTGCCGCTGT
>DMKG01000080.1:0-12384 GCA_003454415.1 Alphaproteobacteria bacterium | reverse complement strand
GTCAAACTCGAAGCTGCCGCTGTCTTCATTGGGAATGTCTTCCGGATTACCGCCATAGGGGCTGACGATCACCTGGGCGATAGGTTCGATGATCTGGGTGACGGAAGCTTCGGGATTGGTGAGGGGCAGACGCCATTCCACACCGGCTCTCGGAAGAATGCGGCCGGTCAGGTCATCGCTGTTTCGCCGCGAGGGGATATCATCGATATAGTAGGCGTCGCCGCGAATATCGGCGAAGAGGGAATACACCTCGCCAAAACTCGAAACGTAGCCGCGCTGCCATCCGCCTGTCAGGGATAGGCGGTGTGAATCCTGCCCGCTCCTGCGGCGCAGCGCCAGAGCATCCGCCTCAAGGGAAAAACGCGATCCGCTGGAATCCGGATTCGTCTTGCCGCTGAAATGCATCAAAGGCAGGATCATCGGCGTTAGGCCCGGATCATCATCCTGGTTCAATCCCTGGAATAGGAGAAAATCCACCGAGCCAAAATCCCGTCCCGATTGATGTTCAGTGAACAGGCGGCTGGTGAGCGTATCCTTATCCGTTATGTTGTAACGCGACAAATAAGTGTCGTCGGTGCTGCGTTCTATATCGAAACCCCATATGTCATTCGGGCCGAGCGCGTAGCGGCCGCGGCTGAAGATATGGCCGCGAATCTCTCTGTCGCCGGTACGGTTCCCATTGAAGTCCCTTTCTATGGGACGGGTGATGCTGCCCTCGAACTCAAATCTTCCGCGCTGTGTGCGTTCCTCATAAAGGGTTTTCAGCACCATGCCCTCGCGGCTGGTGTAAAGCGGCGACACAACAACTCCGCGGGAGGGAGACAGGTTCCAGAAATAGGGAACTTCAAGCGTGCGGCCCAAATCGGATGAGGTGCCGATATTGGGCGAAAGGATTCCGGATTTGCGTTTTACAGAAGGATCGGCGTGAGAAAAATAGGGGGTATAGAAAACCGGAACGCCGAATGCGTCCAGAAAAGCGTTATGGTAGACAATATTCTTTTTCTCTTTGTCGTGCGTGACGCTTTTGGCGCGAAGCTGCCAGATGGGCGTACGGTTTCCTTTTTCGGGACATACTTCGCACGGGCTGTAAACCGCCCGGTCCAGTTGCGTGAGATTATCGCCAGTGCGGCTGGCGTATTTGGCCGCCAATGCGGAATTATCCGCAAGCCGCATCCCTATCCCCTTGATGACCCCGTCGCGCAGGTCGTCAGCCAGTTGCGCATATTGGGCGAACAAAGTCGTTCCATCAGGTTCGGTGAGCACGACATTGCCGCTTGCGGTAACGATCTTTGTAGTCTGGTTGTAGACGACCCGATCAGCGAACAGCAGGCGCTTGCCATAGGCTGCTTCTACATTCCCGTCTGCGAAGATCGTATCGGCGGTCTGATCGTAGGATAGATTGTCGGCCTGAAAAAGAATGGCTTCTTCTTTCTGAATACTTTGCCCATGGGCGGCGTAAACAGTGACGGAGAGATGCAGGACAAGCGCCATCACTCCCCCGCAAACTTGACGCCGCCGCACCCTATGCTTCCTCCAGATTCAGCAGCAGGGTTACGCCCAGCAGGCTGCTGATGCCTGCCGGCGCCCACGCCGCCAGCATCACAGGAAGGCTGCCCGCGCGTCCAAGCGCCAGAGAAAGATCGGTGATGAAGTACAATATGAATCCACTGCCCAGCGCGCCCAATACGACCATTGCAATGCCAGAGCGTGTGGACGCGCGCAAGGCAAAGTTCGCCGCAATCATGAGCATGGCGCAAAGCAAAAGCGGCGCCGCCAGCAGGGAATGCCAGTGCATCCGGTGGCGTATGGCTGAGAATCCGGCCTCTTCCAGGACATCTATGAAGCCCGGCAAGCTCCAGAAAGACAGGGTCGCAGGCGAGGCGAAACTGTCCTGAATGCGTTCGGGGGTCAGCGAGGTGGGAAGTGTGGTTTCAGCCAGAAAACGAGGCTGTTGATTGGGCCCGGTTCGGGTGGCGTCCGATATTTGCCAATAGCCGTCCCGCAGTCTGGCGTTCGCGGCGTCAATCCGCCCAGCGAATTTATCGCGGCCCTCATAGAGAAAGATAATGACGTTCTGCAGATCCGTCCCCTGATGGGAGGCCCGCAGCGCATGCACGACCGATTGGCCATTCATATCCGCCTGGCGCAACCAAAGGCCGGAAGTGGAAACCGCCAGCAGGCTGTCGCGTCCGCTCAGATATTTGGCTTCGAGCTGTTCGAACCGCGCAGTGAACGAGGCGGAGACGGGATTGTAAATCCCGGCCATTAAAACGCCAATCAGAAAAGCCAGCCCAATGCCCGGATATAACAATTGCCAAACGGAAACGCCTGACGCACGGATGACATCCATTTCATGGCTGCGGTTAAGGCGGATCAGACTCCATAAGGAGCCGAACATGACGGCGAAAGGCAAGGCCCGTTCGGTGAGGGCTGGTAATTGCAGGAAGGCCATCGCCAGGACAACGCTGAAACTGACATCCTCACTTCCCGCCGCACGCCGCATCAGTTCGGCCACGCTGCCCAGGAAGATCAGTACGGCGAACAGTCCGAATACGGCGATGACGCTTCCCAGGAGTTGCAGGGCCAGATAACGGGATAATGTCCAGGATAACCGCATGACCCTAACCTGTTCCCAATGGCTGGGCGCGGGAGTTTCGCAGCCGCAGGGACAATATCCATCTTTGCCCCCTGTCGCTCAGCAGGAGCAAGGCGCCGCCAAGCGCAAGCATGGGCCAGAGGTAGAGGCCCGGTATGAGCCAGTTCTGACGCTCCACCAGATTTTCAATTCCTATCCCCACAAGGCGGACGGCGAGGGTGGCCACCAGGGCAGCCCCTATGCGCCAGATTTGCGTGGTTCTGCTGGCGGGGCCTGATAACAGCGCCGCCATCGCCACAAAGGCGAGCGTGATGACATAAAGCGGCGCTGTCAGCCGCCGGTGCCCTTCTGCGCGCAATTCGTCGAGGTGCAGGCGGTCGGCCGCGCTCGCATCGGGAAAAAACAATTCGCTTAAATATCTTTCTTCCGGCTCTCTCCAGCGAACGCCCCTATCCGGCATGAAAGCGGAAAGGTCGTATACATACCGCTCGAAATAAAGCAGCGATAAACTCCCATCCGCGGCTGACCGCCGCTGTACATTCCCGTTCAGCATGATCAGTCTCGGATCGTCGCCCGATTTTATCAGTACGCCGCGTTCCGCCATATAGGTGGTGGGATTGTCCAGATTGCGGTTGTCATGCACAAGGATTCCGCGCATCTCGCCACCGGCGTCACGCTCACGGATATAGACGGTCAATCCCTGAATCGGATTGGAGAATGCGCCTTCCCGCAAGAAGATAACCGCCAGATCGGCGCGGATTTCCATAACCTCGTCTTTCATGATCGCTTTGGTCAGCGGCATGATCCACAAGCTGATGACATACACGCACAAGGCGATGCATACGGCCAGATACATCAGGGGGCGCACGATCGTCCAGACGCTTTGGCCTGCGGCTGACAAAACCACCAGTTCATGATCCGTAATGAGGCGGTTAAGGGCGTAAAGCACTGCGCAGAACAGGGCGGCGGGAAGCGTGAGGGTCAGTACAGAAGGCAGTACAAGTCCAGTAAACGTCGCGTAAGTCAGCGCCGTCTGTCCTTTGGTGATGATGACATCCAGAAGGCGCAGGGATTGGGTAAGCCAGATGACGCCGGTCAGCGCAAGACTGAAAAAACCAAATGGTCCGGCAATCTGCTGCATGATGTAACGGCTTACTGCCGGCATGGCCATTCCTGATTTTTCCGAAGCTTCCCGCGACTGGCGATATTTGGGATAGCTATATTTCCTTGAGCCAATATATTCTAGCCTGGTGTGATGGAGTTGAAGTCGCCGCAACTGTTGCGGCGGACGCCTGCAGCAGCCCCAAAATGCTTAAAGCGCCTTAAAATCATATATATGCCAGCGCCCTTATGAAGCAGAAGTTCGTACGCGATTATAAAATAATGCGACGGATTTCAGATTCGGGCCACTAATATAGGCTTATGGGGAATCGCATTAACACCGGATATAGGGTTTAACAACGATGAATATCAGTTTTTCCGCTATCGCCATGAACAGGCAGGGCGCGCTGGTTGTTGGCGCGTTTGAGGGGGGCGTTTTATCCAGCACCGCGCGCGAAGCGGATAAAACATGCAAAGGCGCGCTCACCCGCGCGATCAGATCCGGACGGTTTGAAGGAAAGTCAGGCCAGATGCTGGAGCTTTTATCGCCTGTGGGACTTCGCGCCAGCCGGCTGCTTGTTGTGGGGCTGGGCAAGCCTGGGGAGATAACCGCGCTGACTGCGGAAAAAGCGGGCGCGCAGATTTTTGACCGCCTATCCATGAGCGGGGAAAAACAGGCGGCCGTGGCCGTTGACGAACCTGCAAAAAGCAAACTCAAGGCGGAAGAGTTTGCCGCGCAGATGGCGGCCGGCGCGCATCTCGCCAGTTACCGTTTCGACCGCTACCGCACGAGGCAGAAGGAAAACGATAAGCCAAGCCTGACGGGAATCACTTTCATGTGCGCCAAACCTGCGGCTGCGCGGGGGCAATACGCCTCACTTCAGCATGTCGTGCAGGGTGTGTTTGCCGCACGCGATCTGGTGAATGAACCGGCCAACACGCTGCATCCAGCGGAGTTTGCAAAACGCGCGAAACTTCTCACCAGGCTTGGCGTCAAAGTTGAAATCCTTGGCAAAGCCCAGATGTCGAAACTCGGCATGGGGGCGATGCTTGCGGTAGGGCAGGGCAGCGCGCGGGAAAGTCAGCTCGTCGTTCTCCACTGGCAGGGAGCGCCTAAATCCAAAAAACCGCCGGTGGCGCTTGTGGGCAAGGGGGTATGCTTCGATAGCGGCGGCATTTCCCTGAAGCCCCGTGCGGGTATGGGGGATATGAAGGGAGATATGGGCGGGGCTGCGGCCGTGTATGGCGCGCTGATGGCGCTTGCGGGCCGCCGCGCCAGGGCGAATGTGATCGGCGTTCTGGGCTGTGTGGAAAACATGCCCGGACCCGAAGCCCAGCGCCCGGGAGATATCATCACCTCCATGTCTGGCCAGACCATTGAGGTGCTGAATACCGATGCGGAAGGCCGGCTCGTCCTTGCGGACTGCATGAGCTATGTGCAGAGGAAATTTAATCCGTGTGCAGTAATCGATCTGGCGACGCTGACAGGCGCCATCACCATCGCCCTTGGCGATTGTCATGCGGGGCTGTTCAGCAACAATGACAGGCTGGCGGAGAACATTTCCGCCGCTGGAAAGACGGCGGGCGAAACCGTATGGCGCATGCCCATGGGCAGCCATTACGACAACAAACTGAAATCGAAATTCGCCGACATGCAGAATATCTCAAACTCTCCTGGCGCGGGGTCGATCACGGCGGCGCAGTTTCTGCAGCGCTTTGTGGAGAAGGAGACGCCCTGGGCGCATCTGGATATTGCGGGAGTAGCCTGGAGCGCTGAGGCCAAGCCCAGTTGGGCAACCGGTTATGGGGTGCGCCTGCTGAACCGTCTGATTGCGGATCATTACGAAGAATGAGTGGGAATGGTTAGTGTCTCGCTTCCCCGGATCCCGGGCAAAGCATGATGTTTCACCCCCGGCGCCGATCCTTTGGGCGGCCATCCTGGCGCGGCGGCTGTAAATCCGGGTTCTGCAGGGTGGGCAGATGGGATAAAGGGGCGCGAGGAGCGTCGGCATGAAGCGCAACTCCGCGAGCGAGGTCTGGTTTTACCATTTGCAGCGCAGCCCGCTTGAAGCGGTGTTGCCAGTTTTGCTGGAACGTTGCATGGAGCGCGGGTGGCGCAGCCTTGTCCTTTGCGGATCACAGGAGAGAATGGAGGCGCTGGACGCGCTTCTGTGGACGTACCGTGAAGACAGTTTTCTTCCCCATGGCAGGGACAGTGACCCCCGCGCAGCACAGCATCCGATATTACTGAGCGCGGCAGAAGGGGATGAGGCGCAGGAGACCAACGGCGCTACTATCCAGTTTCTGGTGGATGGCGCCAGCAGCAACCGGCTGGCGGAATTCGACCGGACGGTCGACCTCTTTCATGGGGAGGATCCCGGGGCGCTCGAAGCCGCGCGGGACCGTTACCGTTCCGCCCGCGGCGCAGGCTTTGACGTCACCTACTGGCAGCAGAACGCCGCTGGGGTCTGGGAACAGAAAGGGTAGGCGCACAAGCCTCCACCTCCTTGCCCATCAGGTCCGAACACATCCGGTCCGCCGCGCCCAGCGCTTCGCGATGAAGGCGGCGGCGCAGGGGCGTGTCCGGATCGCACCGTTTAAACGGCGCCGTTTAAAAGGGCACCTTGTCGTCGAAATCCCTGAAATCGCCGCCGCCGCCCATGCCTTCATATTCCATTTCCTGATGCGCGCCGCCCTGTGCGCGTCCGCCGCCCGCGGAATCCAGCATGGTGAGGACGCTGTTGAAGCCCTGCAGCACCACTTCGGTCGAATAACGGTCCTGACCGGACTGGTCCTGCCATTTGCGGGTCTGCAACTGGCCCTCGAGATAGACTTTCGAGCCTTTGCGAAGATATTGCTCCACCACCCGGCACAGCCCTTCGTTGAAGATCACAACCCGGTGCCATTCCGTCTTTTCGCGCCGCTCGCCGGTGTTCCGGTCCTTCCAGCTTTCCGAAGTGGCAATCCGCAGATTGGCGATGGGCCGCCCGTCCTGGGTGCGGCGGATTTCCGGATCGGCCCCAAGATTACCCACCAGAATGACCTTGTTTACGCTGCCTGCCATGGCTTTATCCCCTGTCGATGTGTTGGCGCCTGTAGTCAATTGCCTGTGCCGGAGCGGGCCGCGCGCTGCATGGCTGGTCTGCTCAGATCACGTTCTTTGCGCGCAAAGCGGCGATTTCATCCCCACTATAGCCGATGCTTTGCAGAATTTCATCGGTATGTTCGCCCGAAGTTGGCGCGCGCCGGTGGAATTCGAGCGGAGTTTCCGAAAGAAGCGTGGGCGGCCCAACCACCTGCGCGGGCTTTTTCAGCGTCGGATAATCCTGCGGAATGAACATGGTCTGCACATGCGGATCGGAGAGAACCTGGCGCGGGCTCATTACCTTGCCGGCTGGAATCCTGGCCTCCGCCAGCAGCAGAATCGCCTCTTCGCTTGTGTAATTGGCGCACCACTCATTCATCCGGTCACTGATGATCTTTCCGTTTTCGCCGCGCGATTTGTCATCTTTGAAGCGCGGATCGCTGGGCCAGCCGGGTTCGCCCACGAGCCCCGCCCAGCGTTTGAACAGCGTGTCGCTGACCACCTGCGCCAGAATAAACCCGTCCCTGGTCCTGAAGACATCCGCAGGCGCGGCGTTGTAACCGCGATTGCCCTGGGGTTTCCGGCCCAATTCCAGAATATCTTCTTCGATCAGCGGGCTGTTGGCGATGGTGAGCGCCGTGCGCAGAAGCGAGCCTTCGACCATCTGGCCCCGGCCGGTTTTCTCCCGCGCCATCAGGGCCGCCAGGGTGCCAAGTGCGCAATTGGTGGCGGTGCCGTAATCCACATAAGGAAAAAGGCTTTTCGCCGGGGTGTTTTCGTCGGCGCCCGACATATAGGTGTTGCCCGACATCACCTGGCCGATGCCGTCGAAGCCCAGACGGTTGCTGTAAGGGCCGCCGCGTCCGAACGCCGAACCGGTGGTGAGAATGACGCGCGGATTGATGGCGTGCAGACTGGCGAGATCGATCCCCATTTCAGTGAGCGCCTGCGGGGGAACATTGGCCACCACCACATCGGCGGTCGCCACCAGCTTCTTCACGATTTCGCGCCCCTCCGGTTTCATGGGATTCAGGGTGAGACCCAGCTTGTTGCGGGCGATCTGCAGAAAGCCGGCACCGGTGTCTCCTTCGCCGACGGGCAGGACAAAGCGATCCTCGCTGCCGTCCACCCGTTCAATGCGAATCACCTCGGCTCCCATGTCCGCCAGCAGCGTGGCGCAGTAGGGGCCGGCAATGTGGCGGCCGAAGTCGAGCACGCGCACGCCGGTAAGTACCCCGTTCATAAGTCTCCCTGATTCAATGGCTGATGATGGATTGCGGCGGTACGGGTCCTGTCGGGGATGCCCGGCCCGGCATGCGGGCATGCGCCGCGGCACGGCGGTATTGCAGAGAATACCAGTAGCGGGGATGGCCCGGCGGCGTCAACGGCGCGCCCTGCGCGCGGACGCCCGGGGAGCTAGCCCAGGGCCCGGGATACCCAGAAGGTGCGCCCGTCGATCAGCTTGACCACCTCGCGGATGCCCCGCAGGCGGCTGACCACCTTCTGGTAGGTCTTGGCGTTGATCGGTTCCAGCACCACATCGATTTCCGCCAGCCCGTCCGCGTTCCGCTCGGTTTCGGTGTGCATGTCCTGGATGCCCACCTTGAGGTCGCGCATGACCTTGCCGATCTTGTAAATCAGCCCCATGCGGTCCTTGGCGACGATGCGCAGGTGGTACGGCGTCTTTTGGGGCACGTCTTCCCAACCCACGTTGATCAGGCTGTCCTGGCTGATCTCCGCAAGCCGGGGACAGGTCGTGCGATGGATGGTCAACCCGTCCTGGCCGCGCACCCCCACGATTGCGTCGCCCTGCAATGGACCGCAGCAGCCGCCCGGATGGATGAACGTCGTGCCGCTGCCCGGAATCCGCAGGTGCGGGTCCGGGGCGCGGAACATGGGACGCAGGTAGCGCTGCATGAGGGACTGTTCCTGGCCGTCCAGACGCCTGCCATCCTCGGCGCTGAGCAGCCCGTGGCGCACGAGGAACGGGCGAATCTCGATGCTGCCGTTGCCGATCTGCTGATAGATGTGGGCCACGTCCAGCCCGTCGGCGGCCAGGGCGCGAACCAGGGCGGGCTCGGACACGGTGCGCTCCAGCAGCTTTTCCATGCGCTCCAGTTCCACGGACCAGAGCCGATGGCCCAGTTCCTCCACGCGGGCCAGGGCCAGGCCCCGCAGGTAGCGGCGAATGGCCAGCCGCGAGCGGGTGGTCTTGGCGTGCTCCAGCCATTCGGTGGTGGCCTGCTGGGAGGTCGCGGTGAGGATTTCCACCATGGCCCCATCGACGAGCAGGTCCAGCGGCCCCACGGCCTTGCCGTTCATGATGGCTCCGGTGCAGCGCAGGCCCAGGTCGGTGTGCACCGCAAAGGCGAAGTCCAGCACGGAGGATTCGTGGGGGAAGGTGAGCAGCTTGCCCTTGGGCGTGAAGGTCTGCAACGTCTCCATCTGCGCATGCCGCAGCACGTCCTCCATGCGCAGGTCCTCCTCCACGTCGAAGACGTCCAGCAACTCCACATAGCTCTTGTAGTATTTGGCCAGCTCCTCCGGGCTCTTGTCCCAGTTCGCCAGGATGCCGCTGCGGTTCACGGCCTCCATGTCCTCCGAGAGGATCCAGATGGACACGGGCTCGGCCCCGACGAATACCCGCGATTCCAGGGCCTGGTACAGGTTTGGCTTGGGGTTGCTGATGTAGTCCTTGATGCTCTGTGGCACCACCCGGTAGTTGATGTGCAGGGCGCCCATGCACATGTAGCAGTCCCGCGGCACCGGCACCGTGATCGCATAGCCGCGCAGGGCTGTCCGCGGCAGATCCTTGTCCACGATGAAGTCCGCCGCGTGGGCGAAGACGGGCTGGATGCGGAAGCGCAACAGGTCGAACTCGGACAATGCGGCGCGCAGCACGTTGGCCCGGGCCTCGGCGGTGGGGCGTTCTGCGTCGATACAGGCCTTGAGATGGGCCAGGGTGGCCTTGAAGCGCTTGGGATACAGGTAACGGAAGGCGAGGGCGGTGAGCTCCTTGCTGATCTCGGTCATGCCCATGCGCTGGGCCATGGGCACGTAGACCGTCAGCGTTTCCACGCTGATGCGGCGCTGCCGGTCGCGCCGCAGGTAACCCAGGTCGCGCATGTTGTCCAGGCGATCAAAGATCTTCACCTGGAGCGTGCGAATGTCCCGTACCGTGGAACTGAGCAGCTTGCGGTAGGTTTCCATGCTGCCCGCGCCCGTCGGCTGGCGCTGGGATTCGGCCACCTTGGTCAATCCGTCCACGGCCTCGGCCACGCCGTCGCCGTAGCGCTCGCGGACCTCCTCCTTGGTGACTTCCGTGTCCTCTATGATGTCGTGCAGGAGGGCGATGATGACCGCCTCCATGTCCAGTCCGCTCTCGGTGGCCAGCAGTGCCACGCGCAGGGGATGCAGGATCACCGGCTCGCCGGACTTGCGGAATTGCCCTTCGTGGTGCTGTTCCGCATCGGCGAGGGCCTTTTCCAGCAGCAGGATGTTCTTGGTCTTGTCCCGCGGAAAGCGGGCGAAGATCGCATTCCTGATGCGGAGAATCTGTACCTGAAACAGATCCGGCGCAGGGGCAAGTGGTTCCGCAATCGACATGGTGCACACTGCTGCAATGCCCCGTGTTACGGGGTTTTTCGTCCGTGGCGGGTGACTGAATGGTGTCTCCGGCCTCGGGATCGTGGGATGCGAATGCCTTGCCAACGCCCCCTGGCGACGCATCATGCCAGACCCCCAGCCCCCCAAGGGCCCACGGGCGGGGCCTTCGCGGCATCCACCCACTCATCATAACTCTACCGGAGATTGGCAACCCGAACAACAGCTTGCGTCCGCCAGGCGAGATGGCGGCGCGGGATGCCGGAGGCCGGCGGGCCGGCCACGGGATTTACGCAGCCCCGGCATTGGGTACACTGGAAACCATGCCTGTCGGAGACCCTGCCGGTACCGGCAGGCAGGCAGCCCGGCCAGGCCCGCCTCGCGCAGCCGGCCGCACCCCAGCACAGGAGCCGCCTGATGGAAGCCGCCACCGGACCCCAGGACCTGACCCGCACCGCCGCCCACGGCCAGTTGAGGGCCCTGGCGGCACGCCCGCCCGATCTGACCGCCGCCGGTGTGCTGACCCCGGCACGCATCGCCGAGTACCGCGTGGATGCCTGTGGCTGGGCGCTGCTCTACGGCACCGAACGGGTGGATGGCCCGGTGTTGGCGGCGCTGGAGGCCCTGGCCCGCGAAACCGACGCGGTGGGCCAACTGCGGGCCATGATGGCCGGGGCCGTGCTCAATCGCATTGAGGGGTTCGAGAGCGAGAACCGGCGGGTATTGCACACCGCCAGCCGCAACGTGTTCGACGACCTGCCCGACCCGCAGGTCCAGCCCGCGGCGGCGGATGCGGTACAACAGGCCAGGGACGGCATGGCCCGCCTGCAAGCGTTCCTGGCCGACCTGGAGGGCGGGAAGCTGCACAATGGGCGCGGGGAGCCATTCACCGACCTGATCAATATCGGCATCGGCGGTTCCGACCTGGGGCCGCGGGCGCTCTATCTGGCACTGCGGCCCTACGGGTCCGCCGCGCGCCGCGTGCACTTCATCGCCAACGTGGATCCGGACGATGCCGCCCAGGTGCTGGGGTCGGTGGATCTCTCCCGCACGCTGATCAACGTGGTCTCCAAGAGCGGCTCGACCCTGGAAACGCTGACCAACGAGACCCTGGCGCGGGATGCGCTGCAGCGGGCCGGGCTGCGGCCGGAGCGGCACATGCTCTGCGTTACGGGGGCGGGCAGCCCCATGGACGATCCGGCCCGCTACCTGCGCACCTTCCACATGTACGACTACATCGGCGGCCGCTACAGCGCCACCTCCCTGGTGGGCGGGGTGTTGCTGGGCTTCGCCTACGGCTACGACCACTGGCGGGAACTGCTGCGCGGTGCCCGGGAGATGGACCTGGCTGCGCTGGAGCCGGCACCGCTGCGCAACCTGTCGCTGCTGGGAGCGCTGCTGGGCGTGTGGAATCGCAACTACCTGGGCCTGCCCACCCTGGCCGTGTTGCCCTACAGTCAGGCGCTGATCCGCTTTGCGGCCCACCTGCAGCAGCTGGACATGGAGAGCAACGGCAAGCGCGTCACGCGCGCGGGCAAGCCGACGACGTATTCCACGGGGCCCATCGTGTGGGGAGAGCCGGGCACCAATGGCCAGCACGCCTTCTACCAACTCATCCACCAGAGCGAGACGGTGGTGCCCTGTGCATTCATCGGGCTGCGCCGCTCCCAGTACGGGCTGGACCGGGATGTGAAAGGCACGACGAGCCAGCAGAAGCTGCTGGCCAACCTGCTGGCCCAGTCCCTGGCCCTGGCCACGGGCCAACAGAGCGACAATCCCAACAGGGTTTTTCCGGGCAACCGGCCCAACAGCGTGCTCATGGCCGACCGGCTAACGCCCCGCAGCCTGGGTGCGCTGCTGGCCTACCACGAGGCCAAGGTGGCCTTTCAGGGATTCCTGTGGAACATCAACTCCTTCGACCAGGAAGGCGTGCAGCTGGGCAAGGTCCTGGCCAATCGGCTGCTGGAGCACATGCAGGCCGGCCCGGGCGCTGCCGAAG
>DMKG01000232.1:6864-7383 GCA_003454415.1 Alphaproteobacteria bacterium | reverse complement strand
AACGCCCGCGGGAAGACTTTGATCGGCGAAACGCGCGGTCATGCTTTTGAACCTGGCGGGATCGCCCCCGCATAAGGTGTGCAGCACCGCGCGCCCCACAAAACCGTAGGTGCACAACCCATGCATGAAGGCGTCAGGGTAGCCAGCTTTGCGGGCGAACTCCGGATCGATATGCAGGGCCACCCGGTCGCCGGAAAGCCGGTACAGCGCCCCCTGATCCGGGCGCGTCTGATATTCCACCACATGGTCCGGCGCGCGGTCAGGCGGCAGATTGACCTGAGAGGTGGACGGACCCCGCTCGCCGCCGAAACCGCCCCCGCCAATGAAGAACAGGGTGGAATGGGTCTTGAACAACGGCCCGTCCTTGTCGGAGGCGATGCATTCCGCGCCGAAAACGGCGGCTTTTCCCGGCCCCTTGTCCCAGATTTCGCTCAGACGGCCCTTCATGGTGATGTCTGCATTGGCGGGCAGCGGGCGGAACAGCTCCACTGACTGTTCCCCATGCAGCATGCGCGCGAT
>DMKG01000232.1:3346-6691 GCA_003454415.1 Alphaproteobacteria bacterium | reverse complement strand
TGCAGCATGCGCGCGATCGGCATGGAGATATATTTTCCGATACAGCCCATCGCCCACATGCCGGGGATCACCGCATAAGTCGGCAGAACCTTCGGGCCGCGCCCCTCATACAGAAAATCAAGCTCCTTGTCCGGCGTCGCCCCTACGCCGATGGCGTAAAGCATGGTCTGATTATCGGTCCAGGAACGGGTGGTTTCGCCAAAATCCTGGCCCACCAGAGCCGGTGAAATTTTACTCTCCGTCATCATCTTCTCCCTGTTGCTATCTGTTATAATATTTATACTGAAGGTGCGGGAAATTGCACGTCATTAAGGAGGCGATGAGAGCATGAAAGTATTGGAGTTTTTGCGCGGGACGCCCGCCGGCAATGGGGAGTGGCGCTATGAACTGGGGCGTGAGCTGCATGGCGCGTTCGGCGGCGCGAATGGCGGGGTGGTGGGCGCCACCTGCGTCAGCGCGGCGCGCTCCCTGGCGCCTGGACGAATTCCGGCTGGCCTCGATGTGCGCTTCATCCGGGGTTTGACCGAAGGCGCGGCGCGGGTCGTGCCGGTAATGCTGCATGAAGGGCGCACGCTTTCGGTGATCAGCGTCGACATCTTCGATTCCCGCGGCAAATTATGCACTCGCGCCACCGTCAGCATGGCCAATCCCGAAGCGCTGGAGCCTTTCGAACATGACGGATTCGCGGGCACGCCGCAGGGCTGGGCGCCGTATGAAAAAGGCAAGCCCTGGGCTAAACCCGGCAGCGGCGTAGAAGTGCCCCTAATCGACACCTTCGGTCCGCGTCTGGTGGGCAATGATTCTCTGGGCTATGCGACCGAGGTGAAAGTGCACTGGGATGAGCCCGGCACCTGCGCCGAAGCCGCCTGCATCGCCGCCGATATTTCCGTCGGACCACCCGTGGGCGGCGCGCTTGGCGGCAAGCAGATCCCCATACCCAATCCGGATCTGACCTTGCGCTTCTGCGCCGAGCCGCCCCTGCCCAAAACCATGGTCTCCGCCTGCAGGCTGGAGCATATCTCGCGCGGACTGGCGTCTACCCGCATAGAGGTGCGTGCAGGCGCGCAACTGGTGGCGATCGGTGTTTCGACCACCACCCTGCTGGCGGGCGCCTGGCCTGATGCGCGAAAAGGCAAGTAGAACAGGAAAAAGCACAGTAACGCGGGCCGGATCGCGATGACGATCCGGTTTACATCCCGGCGTTGATCATTTCCTCGTCAATGCGGGCCAGGAAATCCTGCCCCCAATGAATCGCGTAATGCAGATCGCCGCTGAATTCGGTAACCGACGCCGCCTGCAGAGCGGTGGTGTCCTGATCCTGGGCGAGAATGATCTTGGCCGTGAAAGCGCTGGTCCTGAACACCACCATGAACTGACCGCATATGGGTAATCCCAGCACCAGAATTTGTGAACCCGAATCATTGCGCAATTCACTCAGCGCCAGCGGCGTGATCTCCGCTTCGGCGTCGGCGTCTTCCCGGGTTTTGATCCAGGCCTGATAATGATCCTCGACCTGCTGGTTTTCCATGACCAGATCCAGCAGGGTCATACTGATGTCAATGTAACGATAGGTAAAGGTGTCTTTCAAAATATCGCCGGACCAACCCTCTTGCTCCTGCCTCGATTCCTGGCTTTTCACCTGGCTGCGCATAAGTCCTCCTGATATTAGACCCACCCGTGACAGGCGCGGCGGCGCATGGTCCGCCTGGTGGCCTCAACTGAATGAACGCCAGAATAATCCAACAAGGTTAACGAATCGTTTTTCCCCCGCCCGCCCGCCTTTGGCCTTGAAAAAAAATTCACTATGAAAATCTATGGAAGGCGCGTACAGGCGCATCATTTACTCAGAAAGGCGGGCAGCCGATTCGCCTGTCCCCTTCACAAAAGGGATTGTTTTCATGAAAGCAGCCATACCGTCCCCACAGCCGCATCGCACCCTGGGGCCGGTTTCGGATCTGGAGCGGCACCTTCCCTCGGACTGGTGGCGGACCCTGTTCACGGCGGTCTATCTCGCGACAGATGGGGATGTGGTGGAGAACGCCGCCAATACCAGTCAGGAGATCGATCTGCTGCTGAAGGCGGCGATGCTGGGGCCGAACGACCGGATTCTGGACCTGTGCTGCGGCCAGGGCCGGCATAGTCTGGAACTGGCGCGGCGCGGCTTTCGCCATATCACCGGGATCGACCGTTCCCGCTATCTGATCCGCCTGGCGCGCCGCCGCGCAAAGGCCAGCGGTTTGGACGTGCGTTTCCGCGAAGGAGAGGCGCGCAAGATCAGCGCACCGGACAAGGGTTATGACTGCGTAACGCTGCTTGGCAATTCTTTCGGCTATTTCGACCGCGAGGAGGACGATCTGGCGGTTTTGTCGGCGATCAAGCGGGCCTTGCGGAGCCATGGCCAACTGGTCATTGATCTGACGGACGGCGACTGGATGCGCGCGAATTTCGAGCCGCGGTCCTGGGAATGGATAGACCAGAGCCAGTTCGTCTGCCGGGAGCGCTCTCTCTCCTCAGATGGCGACAGGCTGATCTCGCGGGAGGTGGTGGTCCACGCGGAAAAGGGCGTCATCGCCGATCAGTTCTATGCCGAACGGCTTTATTCGCGCGCCCGCATCGAAGCGCTGCTGGGACGGGCGGGCTTCACCGGCACGAGATTCCATTCCGAGGTGGAGGCGTTATCCACCCGCGGCGCCGATCTTGGCATGATGGCGCGGCGGCTGTTCATCAGTTCCAGGGCCCCGGAAAAGCAGGCTTCCCGCCGTAATGGCGGCGCAATCATCCCGAAGGTCACCGTCCTGATGGGGGATCCGCGCCTGCCTGACCCTGTGAAGCTGACGGGGACTTTTGGCGCGGAAGATTATGACACGATTGCAAGGCTGAAAAGCGCGCTGGGAGAATTGAAGGAGTACCGCTTCGCTTATCTGGATAATCATGGGGCGCTGTTCAACACGCTGCGCAGCGAGCGCCCTGATTTCGTGCTGAATTTATGCGATGAAGGTTTCAGGAATGAAGCATTGATGGAACTGCATGTTCCGGCCATTCTGGAAATGCTGGGAATTCCTTATAGCGGGGCGGGCCCCGCCGCGCTCGGGCTCTGTTACAACAAATCCCAGGTGCGCGCCATCGCCGCCGCCTGCGAGGTGCCGGTGCCGCTGGAAACCTATTTCGACGCCGACGATCAGGCCGCCACCATCCCGTCGATTTTTCCCGCGCTGATCAAGCCCTGTCTAGGGGACAGCAGTATCGGCATCACCCAGAACGCGGTGGTGCATAATCCGCCCGAAGCGGTCAGCTATCTGACAGAACTGCGCCGCACCCTGCCGGGCCGCCCCGTGCTGGTGCAGC
>DMKG01000232.1:0-3216 GCA_003454415.1 Alphaproteobacteria bacterium | reverse complement strand
CGCCCCGTGCTGGTGCAGGAGTTCCTGTCCGGCAGGGAATTCAGCGTCGGCGTCATCGGGAATCCCGGCATAGGATTTACCCTTCTGCCCATATTGGAAGTGGATTACAGCCGGCTGCCGGAAGGACTTCCGCAGATTCTCGGCTATGAATCCAAATGGGATCCGGCTTCGCCCTACTGGACCAATATCCAGTACCGCGAGGCAGATATCGATGAGGAGCTCCGGCGCAACTTGATAGACTGGTCCACGGCGCTGTTCGAACGGCTGAACTGCCGGGATTATGCCCGTTTTGATTTTCGCGCCGACGCGGCGGGTGAGGTGAAACTGCTGGAGGTCAACCCCAATCCTGGCTGGTGCTGGGATGGAAAGCTCAATCTGATGGCGGGATTTGGAGGCTATGGCTATGCGGATCTGCTGCGCATGATCATTGACGCCGCACAACGCCGGACTGCGATGATGGGAAATGGCCAGCAGGCGGCGCTCGCCGCGCAGCAGGCGGGCTGAACGAAATCCGGATACATATTGCGCCCGGACGGCTAATCAAATAGTTTGGCGCCGTTCATCCCACCAGCGGAAAAATTTAATGGCTTCGACAATCAACCGGCAAAGCGCGCTCATCTTCGTGATGGTCGCTATGTCCAGCAGCGATAATGTCATCGGCGATGATGAATTGCGCACCATTGGCGGCATCGTTGAAAGCCTGCCGGTTTTCGAGGGCGTTGACCGCGACGCGCTGGTGGCCTCGGCGCAGGATTGCGTCAGTATGCTCGAGCCAGAAGAGGGACTGGACGCGGTGCTGGGGCTTGTCAAACAGGCGCTTTCGCCTCCGCTGCGTGAAACCGCCTATGCGCTGGCCTGCGAAGTGGCCGCGGCCGATGGCAGGCTGGAACAGGAAGAGCTGCGTCTGCTGGAGATGATCCGGGATGAGCTTGAACTGGACCGGCTGCACGCCGCCGCGATCGAACGGACCGTGCGGGCGCGTTACACCCGGGCGTGACGCCTCTCCGCATGATGCGCCTTAACGGAGATGGCCTCCTTTACCATCCTGTGGCCGCAAGCCAATTTTCCGGGCCCCGATGATCTTCGCTGAAAGCTGGCGGGAGCAGAAGTGAGCATCACATCCCTTAGGGCGCCGCCCGCGCGCATCGTCCTTTTAGTGGGGGTGCTCTGCGCCAGCTATATGATCAGCCAGTTCCTGCGGTCGAGCACGGGCGTGATCGCGCCGGAACTGGCGCAGGAACTGAACCTGGCGCCGCAATCCCTGGGCGTGCTCAGCGGCGCGTTCTTCTTCGCCTTCGCCGCAGCGCAGATTCCCGCCGGGCTGATGCTGGACCGGTACGGAGCGCGGATTTCCATGTCCCTGCTGATCAGTTTCGCCATTGCCGGGGCGCTGCTTTTCGCCAGCGCGAATTCCCTGCTTGCGCTCAGTATTGCGCGCGCGCTGATGGGGCTGGGCTGTTCCTGCCTGCTGATCGGCCCACTGATGATTTATACGCGATGGTTCCCGCGCGGACGATTCGCCACCATGTCCGGAATTCAGATCGCCGCCGGAACATTTGGCGGAATATTCGCCACGGCGCCGCTGGGGTTCATCGCCCATTGGGCCGGCTGGCGCATGGTGTTTTTTTATACCGCGGCGTTCACCGCCATCATGGGCGTGCTGGTATGGCTGGTCGCCCGGGATTCCCCGCCTGGCGATGACGCCGTCTCCGGCGGCGGGCAGGGCCGACAGGCGCGGGGCGAAGCGTCTGAAAGCCTGTGGCGCAGTTTCCTGGGGCTTGGCGAAGTGCTGCGTAACCCCAGCCTGCCGCATTTGCTGATGGTGCAGTTTGTCGGCCTGGGTTCCGCCGCCAGCGTTCTGGGGCTGTGGGCCAGCCCCTTTCTGCATGACGCCTATGGTCTGGACGGCCCTGAACGCGGAAATGTCCTTCTGGTGCTGGCGGTCAGCACGGCTGCCGGCATGCTGTTCTGGGGACAAATGGATCTGCGGTTCGACAGCCGCAAGAAACCGGTGCTGGCTGGCGCCGGCGGCAGCATGGCGATGCTGGGGCTGCTGGCCTTTCTGCGGCAGCCGGATCTGGCGGTGGTGACGCTGATCTTTGCGGGATTGGGATTCTGTAACGGTTACGCCGCCGTGGCCATAGCCCATGGGCGGGCGATCTTTCCTGATCATCTGACCGGGCGGGGGATCGCCTTGTTGAACATGGGCGGAATGGCGGGCGCGGGGGTGATGCAATATGTTTGCGGCGTCATTGTGGGGCTTTTTGCCGCGCCGGGAACGCCCGCGCCACCGGCGGCGTATCACGCCCTGTTCGGATTTCTCATGCTCTCGATGGGCTTGGCTTTGCTGTTCTACACCAGGGTGCGGGATGCGCGGCCAAGCTGCGACGGGCAGATCAGCCCTCCATAGACCGCGGAAACAGCCGCCAGCAGAACGCCCCTTGACCGAACCGGCCAAGGGGCGCTGGAAGAAACAGGGTTTCAGATCAATGCACGCTGACCGGGTGCATGTTATTCTGACGTGCGACAGTGAACGCCGCCGCACGGGTCCCCACCACCGCCAGAGGCACGCCCTCCGCTGAATGAATGGCGTATACAATGGTGTCCGGAGGCAGGCCGTTGAGGCCCGGCATTTCGGAGGAATTGACCCCTTTCACATAAACAAGGGGCTGGACCAGGGCCATTGACGCCTCAGCCGCCGCCCCTGCGCCATCCGAAGCATTGGAGTTGTGATCATGCTGGTTCATTTTATCTCCTTTTTCCGTCCGCTTACTGCGCCTCGACGGCGGTGGTTTCCACGGGCGGTTTGGCCCCATTCCCCGTCTTTCCGGCAGTGGTGATTTCGATATTCCGGACCACATTGGCCGGTTTCGGACGCTGCAGATCGATGTGCAACAAACCGTTATCGAGTCTGGCGGCGTCAATCTGAATGCCTTCGGCGAGCACGAAATTACGCTGAAACTGACGCGCCGCTATCCCGCGATGCAGGAAAATGCGTTTGTTTTCATCGGTTTGCTTGCCGCGAATAGTAAGCTGGTTTTCCTCAAGGGTGACGGTGAGCTGGTCTTGCGTGAAACCGGCCACCGCCAGCGTGATACGCAGGCTGTTTTCACCCGTTTGTTCTATATTATAGGGGGGATAGCCGTCATCGGCGGATTTGGCGGCGCGGTCAAGCATCCGCTCCAGCCGGTCAAAACCCAGCAAAAGCGGGCTGGA
>DMKG01000197.1 GCA_003454415.1 Alphaproteobacteria bacterium | reverse complement strand
CTGAGCATGGCGCGCAAGCTTCATCTGGAAACCTCTTTGCGTGTATATTCGGGCAATGACCCGGAAACCCGCCGCCCGGCCAGAAGATATTACCGCAAATCTCACCGCCCTGCGCGCTGAGATTGCGCGGGCGGCGCGGGCGTGCGGGCGTGATCCGGCCTCCGTCAAACTCATTGCGGTGAGCAAATTTCACCCGGTGGAAAGCCTGCTGCCCGCCCTTCACGCCGGGCAAAGGGATTTCGGCGAGAATCGCGTTCAGGAAGCGGCGCAGAAATGGCCGGCGCTAAAGGACCAATGGCGCGATTGCGTTCTGCATCTGATTGGCCCGTTACAGACCAACAAGGTGCGCGCCGCGCTTTCTCTCTTCAACGTGATCCATAGTCTGGACCGGGAGAATCTCGCGCGGCGCATCGCGGACGAGATTGCCGCCAGCGCCAATCCGGCTGAATTCTTCATTCAGGTGAATACAGGCGGGGAACCGCAAAAATCCGGCGTTTCGCCCGCAGATGCAGACCGCTTCATTACTCTGTGCAGGGACGAACTTGGCCTTAAAATAAGGGGGCTGATGTGCATACCGCCTGCACGGGACGACCCGTCACCCCATTTCGCCTTGCTGGCGCAGATCGCCAGACGCAATGGCCTGACCGGGCTGAGCATGGGCATGAGCGACGATTTTGCCGCCGCTATAACCCACGGCGCCACCCATATACGCGTCGGCACGGCCATTTTCGGGCCGCGCCATACGGCTGACTGATCTTGGCTCAGTTCGCCTTGCGCAGAGCGGCGGTGCGCAAAGAGAAATTCGTCTCTACATACCGGAGCAGTTGCGCAAGGCATTCCTCGATTGAATGACCGGCGGTGTCGATGATCAGTTCCGGGTTTTCCGGAGCTTCATAGGGAGCGGAAACCCCAGTGAAATCCTTGATCTCGCCGCGTCTCGCTTTTTGATAGAGGCCTTTGGGATCGCGGCTTTCGCAGGTTTTCACATCCGCACACACATGGACTTCATGAAAGATGTCTGTCGCAGCGGCGCGCGCCCGGTCACGATCCGAGCGGTAGGGCGATATGAACGCGGTGATGGCGATCATGCCGGCGCGGGCGAACAGCGCCGCCACCTCGCCGACCCGGCGGATATTTTCTGAACGGTCCTCCGGCGAAAAGCCCAGATTGGCGTTCAGTCCAAAGCGGATATTATCACCATCCAGCACATAGACCGAATACCCCTTTTCGAACAGGCGGCGCTCCAGCTCAACAGCCAGGGTGGATTTACCCGCGCCGGAAAGGCCGGTAAACCAGATCACTCCGCCGCGATGGCCATTCACGCGCGCACGCTCTTCTTCGCTGATCCCATGCTCCACCTTGACGATATTGGTGGACCGCTGGGTAATGAGCTGGCGCTGATCCGCATAACCTTCCATGGAGATAATGCCGCCGCCCGCAATGTCATAGTCATCCACCAGAACGAAGCGGCCGGTGGCGGGCTTGTCATTGAAGGCGTCGAGCGCCAGCATGCGGCGGGAGCGCAGCACCACTTCCGCCACCTGGTTGCGCTCCACCTGTTCCGCGGCGGTATGGGACAGATCGCCCGTGTCGATCACGGATTCGATATTCTGAACCTGAACCTGCGCCTCTGACGTATTGAGCTTCAGCTTGTAGGTCTTGCCTGGCGTGAGCGGCTCCCTGCCCAGCCAGAACAGCCGCGCCCGGAACACATCGGTTTCGATCGGGGCGTTCTTGACGTGACTGATCAAATCGCCACGCTCGGCGAAAATCTGTTCGTCGAGGGTGATCCCTACGCAATAGCCCGCGCCCGCGCGGGTGGTCGCGGCGGCGTGTGGCGGCCAGGTCTCCAGGCTTTTCACCCGCGCGGTCTTGTTGGAGGGCGAAAACAGAACTTCATCTCCGACCGTGATGCGGCCGGATTCGATACGTCCCGCAATGATGCGGCGTTCATCGAATTTGTAGACGTCCTGCACGGGAAGACGCAGCGGCAGATCACCGGGCAGCGCCTCCGGCGTAAAGCGGTCCAGGGCCTCCAGAACGGTGGGCCCGTCATACCAGTCCATGGCGGTTGAACGGCTGACGATATTGTCGCCCTCGCGCGCGGAGACGGGCATGATGAAGGTGGGCTCCACCCCGAGCCCCGACAGATACGCCCTGTAATCGCGGGAAATTTCGCTGAACCGTTCCTGGGAATAATTCACGAGATCCATTTTATTGACCGCCACCGCCACCTGGCGGATGCCGAGAAGATGCAGCAGATACCCATGGCGCCGGGATTGTTCCCGCACCCCTTCCACGGCGTCGATGATCAGCAGCGCGGCGTCACTCTGGGCCGCGCCGGTTATCATGTTTTTGAGAAATTCCTTATGGCCAGGCGCATCGATGATCACATAATTGCGCTTGTCGGAATTGAACCAGATCTGGGACGTGTCGATTGTAATGCCCTGATCCCGTTCCGCCTGCAGCGCATCCATGAGGAACGCATATTCGAATGGCATACCCCGGCGTTCCGACATCGCCCGGATTTCTTCGACCTTGCCTTTTGGCAGGGAACCGGTGTCATGCAGAAGACGGCCCACCAGGGTTGATTTTCCGTGATCGACATGCCCGACGATTACGATGCGCAACAGATCCTGTGCCTGGACGTTGGGTTGAGTGGCCATGAAGATCAATCCTTATAAATAACCATCTGCGCGGAGCCGTTCGAACGCATCTTCGGATTCGTGGTCCATAGCGCGGCCGGATCGCTCGGAAATATTGGTGGTCTGCAGCTCAGCGATGATTTCCTCAATCGTACTGGCATTGCTTTCAACCGGAAAGGTGATGTCTTCATCCCCTAGGGAACGGTATCGCTTCCCGTCCTTCGCATAATAGAGCGAAATCGTCGGGATTTTCTCGCGCTGGGTGTAGCGCCAGATATCCAGTTCCGTCCAGTGCAGCAAGGGATGAATACGAATATGGGTTCCTGGAGGATAATCGGTTTTGTACTGATCCCAGAATTCCGGCGGCTGGTCACGGAAATCCCACTGGCCTTCCTCGCCGCGCGGGCTGAACACCCGCTCTTTAGCGCGGGTGGCCTGTTCGTCACGGCGGATGCCCGCGATCAGACCGCTAAATTTTTCCCGTTCCTGTATTTTTTTCAGACCTGCGGTTTTGCGCGCGGCTGAGCGCGCCGCCATGGGAAGGCTTGGATCGATTTCTTCGATGGGGGGACAGTTTTCACGAATCAGCGTAAGGCCCCATTCCTTCACATAGTGATCGCGGAATTCATACATTTCCTTGAATTTCTTGCCCGTATCCACATGCAGCACGGGAAAGGGCACATTTCCAAAAAAGGCCTTCTTCGCCAGCCAGATCATCACATTGGAGTCCTTGCCCAGAGACCAGAGCATGGCGATCTTGTCCAGGCGATTGAAGGCCTCACGCAGGATGAAGACACTCTTATTTTCCAATTGATCCAGGTGATTCATGATATTTACCAATATAATGTTGGGATTTCACTCATACCACACCGTTTTTACGCAAATCAAGCCTCCGAGGGGCTCTGCCTTGTAAAAAGGAGGCTCTGCCCAACAGTGCGGCATTCTTGAGGCAGATAGCCATGGGATCGCTTTGAACGATTTCAAATCTGTGGTCCCGCCAGAAACTGATCAGTAACGATTATGGCTCTGAATTTTTCATGCATGTCCGGTAACCCCGTATAAATTTCAGCTCCGGGATATTGGGCTTATGGAAATAAATCGTTTTTAGGCCCTCTATCTGCAACCATCAAAATAGATAACATGCTTGAACATTGTGTGAATTTTTCAAAAACCCCCGCCTAATCCTGTCAGGGAAGATAATCGAATCGCTGCATCTGTTCACAGTGATCATTGACCACTTTATCGATTTGACTGGCGTTGAGAACGCTGCGCCATTGCTGCTGTTTTCCTGCCCGGAAGAAGGCGCTGGCGAATTCGCTGCGTTCCTTGAAAGGCGTTCTCCGCTCCTGCGCCTGAAGACTGTCAAAGGATGAAAATTTCACCGCCTTTCTCAGCCGATCATTGGGCGGCTTCAAGCCCAGGAAACCGGTCAATCGCCTGAAGCTGTGATTCGGGCGGTCCAGCATGTCTTCATAACGCATGACGTGAAGACCGGGATTGGGCGCAGCTGTCCAGCTTTTGACATGGGTCGACCAGTCGCTATGAAATTCCGCAGCGTGGGCGTCTGTTGTTTCTGTTGCGGCGCGTCTGTCTCCAAGCCGCTCTATGGCTTCATCGATGGATACCCCAAAGTGATGCGTCATGGAGATCACGACATCCAGAGGATTACGCACGACATAGACGGCTCCGGCCGTCACATCCATATTATGCAGCGCGACGTCGCAGCATTCCCCCAGAAAATTATGGGTTTTGACAAACACAGAATCAGGGAACGCATGTGTGAAATCCTCATGCACCCTGGGGCGTAGCTGCATTACCTGTTCCATGCTCATGCCCTCAATGGAACGGCCGGCGCGGCGCGCGTACCAGGCCCCGGCGGATTCGCCGATACAGAATTTATCGAGATCATTGATCGGCGCAGGCTGCGGAGGATTTCGCAGCAGATTATACAGAAAAGCCCGCAACCAGGTATTGCCGGACTTAGGATAGGAGGCCAACCAGATGATCGCGCCCATCCGCAATCCTCATCTCTGCAGATTAAATGTTCAAAGGATTTGATGAAACTATGGCGTACGCTTTTATTATCTGGCGCACAAGCAAAAAGGGCAGGCCATGACGGCCTGCCCTTGCGCGTTCCGGATCATACCGGAATGAATATCAGATTTCAGAAGCTCAGCATAAGGGTCAGAGCAAGCGCCTTGTCTTCGATGCTGGAGGGAGAAATCGGG
>DMKG01000187.1:443-4757 GCA_003454415.1 Alphaproteobacteria bacterium | reverse complement strand
GAACATCCCCCCATCTACACCGCCGGCACAAGCGCCCGGCCACAGGATCTGCTGAATCCGGAGCGTTTTCCGGTGCATGAGGCCGGGCGTGGCGGACAATACACCTATCATGGCCCGGGTCAGCGCGTGGCCTATGTGATGCTGGATTTACAGAAGCGCGGACCCGATATCCAGAAATACATCTGCAATCTGGAGAAATGGCTGAAGAACACGCTGGCGGTATTCGGGATCACGGGCGAAACCCGCACCGGCAGAGTCGGCACCTGGGTCATGCGCGCTGACAATAGTGGAGAGGACAAGATCGCCGCGATCGGCGTCCGCGTCCGCCGCTGGGTCAGCTATCACGGGGTCAGCCTCAATCTGAACCCGGATCTGTCGCACTATGACGGGATCGTGCCCTGTGGCGTCACGGAACACGGCGTCACCAGCCTGGAAAAGCTGGGGCTTAACGTCACCATGGAGCAACTTGACGCAGCCCTCCGGCAATGCTTTGAAGCCATTTTCGGCCCCGCCGTCACGAATTGATCCCGGTCAAAACCGCAACGGTCCCTGACGATTAAAAATCCCCTTTTAAAATCAATATTATGAGAGGGGTTCATGTCCAGATCAGCCTTACTTTTCGCTTCCGCCATCCTGCTGGCGGCGGCCTCCCCCAGCCATGCCGGGGACGATACGCAGCTCAGCCCATGGCAGATACGCATACGGGCCACCAGCATCCTGCCGGACGAGGACGCCACGATCCGGCCCGTTTCCGGCTCCGCCGATATCGAGGAGGTGATCATTCCCGAACTCGACATCAGCTATTTTTTCACGCCGCATATCGCAGCCGAACTCGTCCTTCTGATCAGCAGTCATGATGTCGATGCCCGGCTGTCGGGGGTTGGCAATGTGGACCTGGGAGAGGTCAATCTGCTGCCGCCCACGCTGCTGCTGCAATATCATTTCCGTCCGGACGCAAAATTCCGGCCTTATGCAGGCGCAGGCGTGAACTATACGGTGTTCTGGAACGAGGACGCGCCGGGAGGCGCCGTGACTGGCATCGATTATGACGACACGATCGGCTATGCGCTGCAGGCAGGCTTCGATTACGGCATCGACCGGCACTGGCTGGTGAATTTTGACGTCAAGCGCTACTGGCTGGATACGGATGTCAATATCAGAAGCGGGCTCGGCCCCCTGAACGCGGATGTGGACATCGATCCCTGGACGCTGAGCGTGGGGATCGGCTACCGCTTCTGAAGCGCGGGCGATCCCGCCTCCGGCATGAGGCGGCGTTCACCCCACCGCAACATGCCGCGCGAGTCCATTGATTGTCAGTAGGCTGACATTCCGCCTTCCGCCGGAACGCTGACCCCGTTGATCATGCGGGATTCGTCACTGGCCAGAAACAGCGCGATATTGGCGATGTCCTCCGGCTGGCCCACGCCGAAGGGATAACGCTGCATGCCCATGGCGCTGATGGCCTTTGCCTGATCGCCGCTGCCCTGCAGATTGGCGCCGAAGCGCTGTTTCACGCGGTCGGTCATGATCACGCCCGGGCAGACGGCGTTGGCGCGGATATTGTCCCGGAAGAACTGCCCCGCCAGTGAACGCGTCAGGGAAATCACGCCCCCCTTCGCGGCGGAATAGGCCATCGCCGGAAAACTGCCCTGCAGAGCGGCGGCGGAAGAGACATTCACAATGGAGCC
Organism: Alphaproteobacteria bacterium; assembly: GCA_003454415.1. GTDB lineage: Bacteria > Pseudomonadota > Alphaproteobacteria > UBA11222 > UBA11222 > UBA11222. The sequence continues at coordinate 3,069 of DMKG01000187.1, read as the reverse complement.
GCCGCCCGCCTTGATGAGATGCGGAATGCCATGGCGGCAGCACAGATAAGGCCCTTTCAGATCGAAGCTCACGGTGAAGTCAAAAACGCCGAGATCAACTTCCGTCAGCTTCTTATCCTCGGCGATGGAGCCGCCCGCGCAGTTGAAAAGCACGTTGAGCTTGCCGTATTTCGCGGCGACCCCATCCATGGCCGCCTTGACGCTGGCGTCGTTGGTGACATCGCACTGAAAGAAGGTGGCGTCGCCGCCCGCGTCGCGAACCTCCTTTTCCGTGGCCTTTCCCAGATCCTCTTTCAGTTCCAGAATTCCGACCTTCGCCCCCTCGCGCGCGAACAGGATCGCCGCCGCCCGCGCGATGCCGGAGCCCGCGCCCGTAATGGCCGCCACCTTACCGTCCAGTCTGCCCATGATCCTTCCTCCCTGCCTTGCTTTCAACTAACTGGTTGCGTCATTTATACGCGCCACGAAATTATCATAGAGGGCATTCTGCGGCTCGAAAATATAATCGGGCTGCGTGATGCTGACATGACGGCAGCCGGCCGCGCGCAATTGCGCCGTAACCGGATAGAGGCTTGCCGCCGGGCAATGCAGATAGCCGCCCGCCCCGTCCAGTTGCGCCACGCAGCCATATTCCTTCTCGAGGGCCGTCAGCACGGCGGAAAGACTGTTGCCGCCGCTACCGGCGGCGAATTGCACATGCTTGCGTTCCCTTGCGCGCTCCCGCGCCTCGATCATGTCGAGAAGCTGGCGCAGGGCGTCCAGCGCCGCGCTGCTCCATTTCGCGTTCAGCGACGCCGCAAGACAGGCCTGGCTGCGCAGGATCAAGCCATCGCCTAGGGTCTTGAGATTATTGGCGCTGAGCGTGCTGCCGGTGGAGGTGATGTCGACGATGACTTCCGCCGCCCCCGAATTGGGCGCGCCCTCTGTCGCGCCCAGGCTTTCCACGATGCGGTAATCGCTGACGCCCTGATCCGCGAAGAATTTCCGGGTCAAAGACAGATATTTGGTCGCCACCCGCAGCCTGCGCCCATGCCGGCGGTGAAAATCCGTACAGACATCGTGCAGGTCCGTCATGCTGCGCACGTCGATCCAGCCACGCGGAACCGCCACCACCAGATCGGCGCGGCCGAAGCCCAGCGGTTTCAGCAGCGACATGCTGGCGTCCATATCCAGACTTTTCTCCCGCAGAAGATCCTCGCCGGTGACGCCAAGATGCACCGTCCCCGCTTCCAGTTGGGCTGGAATTTCACCCGATTGCAGATAAACGATTTCCACCCCGTCAAGGCCTGCGATGCGCCCGGTATATTCACGCCCCTGGCCGCCCGTAACGGCAAGGCCGCTGGCGGCAAGATAGTCATGGGTCTGCTCCGCAAGCCGGCCCTTGCTCTGCAGCGCAAAAATCAGGGGTGTGCTCATGCCGCCGCCTCGCACGCCTCCAGCAGCCATTCCGTGCGGATGGCGCTGCCGATGGCGGGAATATCATGCGGGGCGCCAAGGCGGCGCAACAGCGCATCGTAACGCCCCCCGCCGGCGATCTGGCCGTGATCGCCCTGTGACGGGGCGCGCAGTTCGAACACGAAGCCCGTGTAATATTCCAGCGTCCGGCCAAACTGCGCCGCATAGCGGAAATCGCCGGGCGCAAGGCCGCGTTTTTCCATCAGGCGAAGGCGTTCTTCGAACAGGCCCTGGGCCGCGCCCAGATCGACTCCCGCAGCGCCGGACAATCCGGAGAGGGCGGCCAGCGCTTCTTCTGGCGCGCCTTCAATGCGCAGAAAGGCGCTGATCAGTTCCGTGACCTCCCGGGAAAGGGCCGGCGCCCGGGCATCGGCAGCCTGTTCCAGAAAACGCGCCGCGATTTCGCCAATGCCGCGCCCCCCGGCCGTAGCGATGCCCGACATGCGCAGCACCTCCTCCAGCGCCAGCCGGGCGCGGCTCTCGTCCAGACTGCCCAGAGCCTCCAGAAAGGCCGCGCGCCCTTCATCCATCGCTTCCCCCTCCGTATCTGACATCCTGGCCAGAAACCGGCGCAATTCGTCCGGACGCCAGAACTGGCGCATCAGCCGCGCACGCCAGCTCTGCGGCAATTCAAGACTGTCCAGCAGGGCGAAAAAAAGCCCCAGATCGCCGATCTGCACGTCAACGCGGAGAAGCCCCGCCTCCTGCAGGGCCTCTACCGTCAGGGCCAGCACTTCCGCGTCCGCGCCCGGAATATCCGTATCCCCAAGGCATTCGACCCCGGCCTGCTGGAACTGGCAGGGCCGTGGGCTGCCCGGCGGCTGAAAGCGGAAGGCGGGGCCATTGTAGCAAAGCCGCGCCGCATCCTCTCCCCCCTCGGGGTGCTGGCGCAGAAACATCCGGCAGGTGGGAATGGTCAGATCCGGGCGCAGGCATAATTCCGCCCCGCCGGGATCGTTGAAAACATACATGCGCCGGCGGATATCCTCGCCCGACTGTTCCAGAAACACTTCCGCAGGCTCCAGAACCGGAGGCTCGACAAAGCTGTAGCCATGCCGGGCGAACACCCCGGCAATCTTCTGGTCCTGATCCCTCAGCCTTTGCAGAGCGCCGGCGTCGTAATCCGGCATTCCGGCGATACGCATGACAAATTCCCTAGCGTGGTGGATTT
>DMKG01000187.1:0-163 GCA_003454415.1 Alphaproteobacteria bacterium | reverse complement strand
CTAGCGTGGTGGATTTGAAGTTGCTGCTATTGAATGCGGCGAATGCTTACAGCAACTTCAAATCCAAAACCACACCAGAAACATATATTCGCCAGTGACCCTTAAGAATCTGAAGTGCGTTCAACGCTTGCGGATAAATGTGACGAACTTCAGATTCGGGTCA
>DMKG01000078.1 GCA_003454415.1 Alphaproteobacteria bacterium | reverse complement strand
GCATCCAGGTCATGGGGCGGTTCCTCAAAGGCAAGGCTGGAGTCGCCCGGCGCCCTTGCGCCGCACCAGGGGGCTGCGCCGAAACCGGCGAAGGCGGTGGCCGTGGCCATGCCGCCAATCACCGTGCGGCGGGTCAGCCGTTGCGCAATCAGCATTCCTATGTCTGTTGTCTTGTTATTTGTTTTGTTGTTGTCTTCCATCGGCGGCCTCCCTTTATTGATAGGGCCTTATACAGAGGCAATATTACAGTTTCACGAAGCCGTGCGGAAAATGGCCGCGTGAATCAGCCGATGCGGATCATATCTCCGTCAAGGCGAACCGGGACAGGCGTCAGTCTTTTGCCCTTGCAGGGCCCCGCCACGCAGAGCCCGTTCCCGACCTGGAACAGCGCCCCGTGCGTGCCGCATAAGAGATGCGACTTGTCCAGGCTGAAGAAACGGTCCGGAAGATAGTCCAGCGTGGTGTGCGCATGGGGACAGTCGTTGACGTAACCCCGCAATTCCCCCTCGCGCCAGATCACGAACATCTCGAAACGGTTCACGTCCTCGCCAAAGGTGAAGCCCTTTGCCCCGTCCGGGGGCAATTCCCCAAGCCGGCACAAGGGCGTCCCTGAAGACGGCGCGCCAGCAAACCGCAGATAGGCGGGTGATGCATCTCCACTCATTTCAGAAAGATCCTCATGCGTTTCATCATGCGGGGTCAGAACCAGAATCGCACTCCAAGCCGTAACGTCAAATCTCCGGCCTGCTCACCTTCTGCGCGCCGCAGGCCGGCGGTCTCTCCAATGGCGCGTTCATAGTTGATACCGGCATAGGGAGCGAATTTTCGGGTGATCTCATAGCGCAACTGAAGGCCGGCCTCGATGTCCGAAAGGCCCGCGCCGGTCTGACGCGCCTCGTTGTCCTGCGCCGAGAGGTTCAACTCAATATGAGGTTCGGCGATGAGCCTCTGGGTGAGCGGCAGATCGAGGCTCTGAGTGATCCGTGCGCTGACATCGCCTTCATCGCTCAGGAAGACGTGCGCGCCGGTTTCGATGAAATAGGGCGCCATGCCTTCGATGCCGATCACCGCCTGGCTGGTGGGCTCCGGCTCGAAATCCTGGCGCAGGCCGAACTGCGCATCCCAGAATGAATCGGCGATATTTCCGCTGTAACCTATGGCGCGGCTGAGCAAGGCCCAGATCTCCGCCTGTTCCGTCTCCCCGCCCCTGATCTCGCCTTCGGTGCGGAACCACGCCTTGTCCCGGTCGCCGCCGATCCATGCCGCCCCCTCCCAGGTGAACAGGCTCGCGCCAGCGGTTCGGGTTCCGTCAAGCTCCACGTCAACCCTGTGAAAAGTCCCGTCCTCCTCCATGGCCCGGGCCGGTGTGGCTGCGAGCAGAGCCAGAACCGGCAGGATCATCCCCCTTCCCATGGCTCAGCCTGTGGCGGACAGGCGCGCGACCACGGCCTTGGTCATCATGCCCGCATTCATGTGAAAGAGAAGATGGCAGTGAAACGCCCATTCGCCAGCTTCGTCCGCCGTCAGCAGAACCGAGTAATTCTGGCCCGGCGCGACATTGACGACATGCTTGTTGGGCAGGCGCTCCGCCGGCTGCCCATTGACGAGCTGGACGAACATGCCATGAAGATGCATGGGATGGGCCATCATGCTGTCATTGATGAAGGTCAGTTTGACGCGCTCGCCATAGCGCAGTTCGATGGGTCTTGCGTCTTCGAACTTCCTGCCATTGATCGTCCAGATAAACCGCTCCATATTGCCGTCGAGGCGCACGATGATCTCGCGGCCGGGCGCGCGCGTGTCTTTCTGGGGCGTGAAAGATCTGAGATCGGCGTAAGAAAGCGCTTTCATTCCCCTGGGCGTAGAGGCGTCCGCCCAGCCGCGCGGCGCCTTCGGCGATTCCGGAACAGCCGCCGCCGCGCCAGGGTCCATTCGTGTGTGATCCATGGCGGACATCGCGCCATGATCCATGCCCGGCATGGCGGCCATGTCTCCGCCATGATCCATGTCCTCCATTGCGTGGGGGTCAGCATCGTCCGTGGATCCGTGGTCCATTCCCGCCATATTGCCCATATCCGCCATGGTGAGCAGGGTGCGCGGCCTCTGTGCGGGAATGTCTCCGCTCAGTCCTTCTTGGGGGCTGAGCGTGCCGCGTGCATAGCCGCTCCGGTCAATGGATTCGGCAAACACCGTATAAGGCTTCTCTTCCTCCGGGGTGACCATGACGTCATAGGTTTCGGCCACCGCGATGCGCAATTCGTCCACGGGTACGGGCTGGACATTCTGCCCATCCGCCTGGATCACGGTCATTTTGAGGCCGGGAATGCGCAGATCGTAATATGTCATGGCCGAAGCGTTGACGAAGCGCAGCCGGACGCGCTCGCCCGGCCTGAACAGGCCCGTCCAGTTCGCCTGTGGCGATTTGCCATTGAGCAGAAAAGTGTAACCCGAGCCGACATCGGCAATGTCCGTCGGCTCCATGCGCATCCGTCCCCAAGCGAGCCGGTCGCGGAGCGTGGCCGCGAAGCCATCCCGGCCGGCGTCGCGGAAGAAGTCCAAAACCGTACGCTTATTGTAATTATAGTAACCCGCATCCGCTTTGAGATTCGCCATGATCTGTCTGGGGTCGTCGGAGGGGAAATCCGATAGAACCATGACGTAATCGCGCTCCGCCCGGACGATGTCGCCGCCGGCGGGCGAAACGATGATGGGGCCATAAAGTCCCGCCTGCTCCTGGAGCCCGGAATGGGAGTGATACCAATAGGTGCCGCTCTGGCGGATCCTGAAGCGGTAGGTGAAGGTCTGTCCCGGCATGATGCCGTCAAATCCGTTCATGCCCGGAACCCCGTCCATCTCCGGCGGAAGCAGGATTCCATGCCAATGCACGGAGGCGCTTTCCGCAAGACGATTGGTCACCCGGATAACGACATCTTCGCCCTCCGTGAAATGCAGCGTGGGGCCTGGGATGGTTCCATTGACGGTCAGCATCCTGACAGGCTTGCCGGTGACATTGACCGGGGTCTCATCGATGACAAGGGCGTATTCTCCCGCATCGGCTAAACGCGCCATGCCGCCGGCGGCGATCAGAGCGGTAAAGAGCAGCGCGCATAATTTACTGGCTGGCGGCATGACGTCCCTTGTCCTGTCATCACCGGCTGGCAGGACTGATAATCAGAGCGGAACTGCGATAGAGGTTCAGGTTTTCCGGCGCTTGGAAGCATACATGGCTTCATCCGCCCTGGCGAGCGCCGTCGCGGGATCATCGCCCGGCTGGAGAACGTGGATGCCGAATGAGGCTGTGACGTTATATACGGCGGCGCCGGAATGGAACTGCTGGGCGGCAATGGTTGCGCCCAGTTTTTCAGCCTTCGCCATCGCCGTCTCCGCGCCGGTGTTGACCAGGATGACGCCGAATTCATCCCCGCCCAGCCTGCCGACCACGTCGGAATCTCTGGTGTGCTCCACCAGAACCTGGGTGACGCGCAACAGCACTGCGTCTCCCGCCGCATGCCCGAATCGGTCATTCACCGGCTTGAAATTATCCAGATCGAAAAACACCAGCGCCGCGGGTGTATTATAGCGATCCACGAAACTTTTAATCCTGGTCATTTCCCGGACAAAGCCGCGCCGGTTCAGCACCGGGGTGAGCGGGTCGTATTCCGCCAGTTTTTCCAGATGGTCGATACGCTGTTTGGCGCGTTCCAGTTCCTGGCGGAAGCGGTCTACCTCCTGCATCAGGGTCATGATCGCGTCGCGCACTCTGGGGGTGAATTCAGATTCGGGAATGCCCATGACGCTGGCGGAATCGCCTGCGTTTTCCACAAGGGCGGTCTGGCCGGCGGGTGGCGGCGGCGCCCGTTTCACGGCCTGTACGGCGGAAACGGGTTTTGAATCCTGAATTTTCATATCCGGGGCGCTTTCGCCGTTACTATAGAATGAAACCGCTATTCTAACAGAAACAGGTTAACGGGACATGCCAGATTTCAAAAGATTAAGCAGCGGCAAAACGCTGGCGCCCTCCGGAAATTATAGGGTATAAGACGCGGCTCATGGCTAGGACCTCACCTATCGTCGGCATTATCATGGGCAGCCAGTCGGACTGGCCCACCATGGGGCATGCCGCCACTACGCTGAAGGCGCTGAAGGTGCCGCATGAATGCAGGATCGTTTCCGCCCATCGCACGCCGGCCCGGCTCTACGACTATGCGGAAACCGCCCGGGACCGGGGGCTGAAGGTCATCATCGCCGGGGCGGGGGGGGCCGCCCATCTGCCGGGAATGACTGCGGCGCTGACCCCTCTTCCGGTATTTGGCGTGCCTATTGAAAGCCGGATTCTCAAAGGCCAGGACAGTCTGCTGTCAATCGTGCAGATGCCGCCAGGCGTCCCCGTGGGAACCCTGGCGATCGGTGAGGCGGGCGCGGTGAACGCCGCGCTTCTCGCCGCCGCCGTTCTGGCTTTGCAGAATGCCGATCTTGCCAAACGTCTGGATCAGTGGCGCGCCCGGCAGACCAGGGGCGTATCGCTGCGGCCCGATGGCCAGGCATGATCCCCGTCGTCACGCCGGGCGGCGCCATCGGCATATTGGGGGGCGGGCAGCTTGGGCGGATGCTGGCCCTCGCCGCGGCGCGTCTTGGCCTCAAATCCCATATTTTCTGCCCCCCCGGGGACAATCCCGGAACCCATGTCTGCGACGCCATCACCCTGGCGGAATATGACGATTCTGCGGCCTGCGACCGCTTCGCCTCCAGCGTCGATGTGGCCACCTATGAATTCGAGAACATCCCGCTCGCCTGCGTGGAGCGGATCGCTTCAAGGGTTGCGGTTCGGCCCGGGATCGGGGCCCTGCGCATTTCCCAGGACCGGCTGCACGAGAAGGATTTTATCCGCCAACTGAATATCGCCACCGCGCCCTATACCGCCGTCGATCATGCGGGCGAACTTTCCCGGGCGGCGGCGGAAATCGGGTTTCCCGCCATTCTGAAGACCCGCCGCCTGGGCTATGACGGGCGCGGCCAGGTGGCGCTGCGCGGGCCCGATGACCTTGCCGGCGCATGGGAGAAGGCGGGCGGCGCCCCCTGCATATTGGAGGGAAAGGTGGATTTCGCCCGGGAGATTTCCGTCGTCGCGGCGCGCGGCGGCGATGACGCCATCGCCTGCTACGATCCGCCGGAAAACACCCATCGCGATGGCATTCTGGACATCAGCCGGGTTCCCGCAGACATCACCGTGGAAATCGCCGCCGCCGCGAAGGCGCTGACCGCGCGCCTGCTGGCGGCGCTCGATTATCGTGGCGTGATCGCGGTCGAATGGTTCGTGCTCAAGGACGGTCAGCTCGCGGTCAACGAATTTGCGCCGCGGGTGCATAATTCCGGGCACTGGACGCTGGACGCCTGCGCCGTCAGCCAGTTTGAACAGCATATCCGCGCCATTTGCGGCTGGCCGCTGGGGGATCCCGCGCGCCATTCCGATGCGGAAATGCGCAATCTGATCGGCGAAGAGGTGGAGCAATGGGCGTCGCTCGCGGCCCAGCCCGCGACCGCGCTCCATCTCTATGGCAAGGCCGAAGCGCGCAAAGGCCGCAAGATGGGGCATGTCACCCGCCTGTTTCCCAAAGACGGGCTGGCTTAAAGAAAATCCTTCACCGTCAGCAGGGCGCTGAGGGAAACGCCCTCCGCCTGCAGGGCGGCGCCCGCCCCCTCCAGCCGGTCGACGATGGTGATGGCGCGTTTCACCACGCCGCCCGCCTCGCGCACCTGGCGGATCGCATCGAGCAGCGAGCCGCCGGTTGTCGTCACATCCTCGACCATCAGCACGGATTTCCCCGCAAGGCCTTCGCCCGGCGCGAAACCTTCAATGCGCTGTTTCGCGCCGTGCTCTTTGGCCTGTTTGCGCACGATGAAGGCCGGTATCGGCGCGCCCTGCTGATGGCTCACCACGGACAGGGCGCAGGCAATGGGAATCGCGCCCAGCTCCAGCCCGCCGGCCAGATCGATCCTTTCCCCGGAAAGCTGGTCCAGGATCAGCGCGCCGATCAGCGCCGCGCCCTCCGGGTTCAGCATGGTTGGCTTCATGTTGAAGTAGAAATTGCTCTGCTTGCCTGACGCAAGCGTCACGGCCGGGCCTTGTGAAAAACTTCTTTCCGCGATGAGGGCGCGCAGCCGGTCGCGTTTGGCGTTTGTCTCAGCACTCATTCGATCATCCTATGTTGGCCAAAGCGGGAATCCATTCCAGCAGCAAATAACTGAGTTGCTGCAGCGAGCCGGAGAAGATCAGCACCCCGGTCAGCACCAGCCCGCCGCCGGTGAGTAACTCCATCTTGTGCATATGATGGCGAAAGCGCTGCATGAATCGCAGGAAGGGCCGCATGCCCCAGGCCGCCAGCAGGAAGGGGACGCCCAGCCCCAGGGAATAGACGGCCAGCAGCCCCATGCCGTTGAACACGGTTTCCTCCCCCGCCGCCAGCGCCAGAATGGCGCCCAGAACCGGGCCAATACAGGGCGTCCAGCCGAAGGCGAAGGCAAGCCCGATGACATAGGCGCCCAGCAGGCCGCGCCCGCGCATTTCCGGACTGAAGCGCAGTTCGCGGTTCAGCCATTTGAAGGGCAGCCAGCCCATCATGTGCAGGCCGAACAGCATGATCACCACGCCCGCGATCTGCGACAGAAGATCGAGCTGCCCGACCAGCAGCCGGCTGACGGCGAGCGCCGAGGCGCCAAGCGCCACAAAGACCGTGCTGAAGCCAAGCACGAAGGCCGCCGCCCCGGCCAGCACCTGACGCCGCCATTCCGGCTGCTCCGCTGCGCCTGTCTCCGTCAGTCTGTCCAGGGACACGCCCCCCACATAACAGAGATAGGCCGGCACGAGCGGCAGCACGCAGGGCGACAGAAAACTCGCCATACCGCCAAGTCCGGCCGCCAAAAATCCTATTCCCATGCCGCTCATTTCGTCTGTTTAGACCATTTCATG
>DMKG01000096.1:1968-4728 GCA_003454415.1 Alphaproteobacteria bacterium | reverse complement strand
CCTTCAAACAGAATGTCGGCGCTTTCGATGAGTTTCAGGCAGGTTTCAATGGCTTCGGGTTTTTTCAGATCCAGCGAAATGGAGCGGCGCCCGCGACCGCCAATTTCGAATTTCGATCCGCCGCCATTGCGCGCCTTGCGGTCGATTCGCACGACGTCCGCGCCCATATCCGACAGCATCATGCCGCAAAAAGGGGCGGGGCCAATGCCCTGAAATTCAATGATCTTAACTCCGGTCAATGGTCCCGACATCGCTGATCTCCCGATTTATTTTCTATTGTCATGATTTTAGAACATGGCGGTCAAGGAGGAAAGGCCAGAGTATTATCCCAGAGCCAGAAGGCTTTGCCCGTCATCCACATCCAGCACCGCGCCGGTAATGATCCTGGCGCTGTCAGAGCATAACAGCAACAGCATCCCATCCAGATCGTCAGCCTGGTTGAGGCGGCGGCGCAGAAAACCGGAAACCTGCGCCTTTCCTTTATCACTATGAAACCAGGCGCTGTTCAATTCGGTTTCGATATAGCCTGGACAGATGGCGTTCACATTAATTCCCTGCCGGCCCCATTCCCTTGCAAGCGCCTTGGTCATCATCGTCATCCCGGCCTTGGACATGTTGTAAAGCGAAAGACCGGGAAGCAGCACATGCGCGGCAGCAGAGGCGATATTGATAATCCGGCCAGTTTTTTCAGGGTCCGACTTGTTACGCTCGCTCATCCGCTTGGCCACTTCCACCGCCATGAAGAAAGCGCCCCGCAAATTCGTGTCGAACAGTTCATCATAATCCTCTGGCGTAATGTCAAAGGCGCGCCCTGCCCCATTGATGCCGGCATTGTTAATCAGTACGTCAAGAGAGCCAAGAGCGGCTTCACATTCCGCCACCACCTGACGGATATTTTCCGGATTCCGCACATCAAGCGCAAAGGGAGTGGACTTGCCTCCGGCTGCGGAAATTTCACTGCAGAGTTCCTGTAACCGTTCTTCACGCCTTCCCGTGACAGCCACCCTTGCGCCAGCCCCTGCCAGGGTCAGCGCGAAATGGCGCCCAAGTCCGCTCGTCGTACCGGTGATAAGAATATTTTTACCAGTAAGATCCACTTTTACGCTTGCCATAGGGCACGAACTCCCGGGTTTTATCTGGGGACGTCTCTACCCGTCCGCTAAGGGATAAAGCGTTAACCCGCAAATTTCTCCCGGGCAATGCAAAATGCAAGCAAAGTGTTAACCAAACAGCTTTATTTTAACGCAAAACCACTCATAGAGAGCAGGTAAATGAGCAGCACAGCCCATATACTCGTCGTCAGCCATGATCAGGAAGATTCGCTCAGTCTGACGAAAAAGCTGCAACAGCATGGCTATGACAGCTCTTCCCATAATGAGGAAGATGATGTGCTGCAATTGGTGCAAGCCCGCAAACCGGATTTGATCATTATCTCAGGCAATGATGGCGCCAATTCAAACCTTAATCTGACACGCGCCCTTAAAGGCCAGAGACAGGCGGAAAAAACGCCTCTTATCTTGATGATCGGTCAACAGAACGGACCAGCCCAGCAAGTAGAGGGCTTGCGCGCAGGGGCGGACGCCTGCCTTCCCTATCCTTATCACGACGCCCATTTGTTTGGCCGGATCGAAGCTTTGGCGCGGCTGGGCGTGATGCAGGAAGAAGTGCGCCGGCGCATGCAGACCTCGTCTAAGTTTGGCCATTTAACGCCAGCACTGGATTCATCCGGTCTTCATGTCACAGGCGATGCAAACTTTCTGCTCGTCGGCCCGGCTGACGCAGACCTGGAGGAGATCGAGCTGGCCCTGAATGAAAATGGCGCGCTCATCCATGCGCACGGTCCTTCGATGGGCAAGACTTATCTGGAGCGGCGCCAGTTCGACGCCATTCTATTGAACATTCCGGCCGGAATGGAGGAGGATTATCTTCTGTTTGCGCAGGACGTGCGCCGCAATTCACGGCTGTTCAATATACCGATCATTTGTCTCATGCGTGAAAAGTCGGCTCTCGACCCGGCGGCTCCCTATACTGCTGGCGCCGCTGAAGTATTCACCCATCCTCTCAACGTCAATGATTTCCGCGTCAGGGTTGAAGTGCTGGTCTCCCAGCAGCGCCAGCGTGAAGCGATGATCGCCCTTTTCCGCCAGGCGCATCATGTGACGCTCAGTGATTCCCTGACGGGTCTCTACAGCTATGGCTACATGATGGAGCATCTGCAGCAGCTCACAGCCGAAGCAAATGCCCATAACAGAAGCCTGACCTTAGGCATGTTCACCCTGAACAATCTGCGGGAAATCAACAACCAGTATGGCTATTCGATGGGAGATAAAATCCTCCGTCAGGTGGGTCAGCTTATCGGCAACCTGGTGCGTGGAGAAGATCTGCCGGCGCGTTATGGCGGGCGGCGTTTCGCCCTGATCATGCCCGACACCCGTCTGACGCCGGGCGAATATGTCGCACGCCGCATTGGCAGCGTGATCAATTTCACCGAAATCATGTCGAATGATTTTGCAAACACGATCCGCGCCTATACCTCTACCGGCGTGGCTACCCTTGCTCCCGGCATGAGCGTGGAAGATCTGGTCCAGGCCGCAATCGATAACTGCAGATAGCATCAACGCCTGTCCAGTTGTCACCCTTTGCCCCCTACAAAGAGGGCATTGCGGCGCCGCCCATTATATTCCTATACTCAGACCGGTCTGACACTGGTAGGAGGGCCTGTCACATGCAGCTTGACATTATATCCGACCCGGTATGCCC
>DMKG01000096.1:0-1799 GCA_003454415.1 Alphaproteobacteria bacterium | reverse complement strand
TAGTTATATCCGACCCGGTATGCCCCTGGTGCTATGTGGGCAAGAAACGCATGGAAATCGCGCTTGAAGCGCGGCCTGATATGCAGATCGATCTCGCCTACAGGGTATTTCAGCTCAACCCGGACATGCCGAGAGAAGGCATGGACCGCAAGGAATATTACCGGCGCAAGCTGGGGGGTGAACGCCCTCCCTCTGGCATTACGAACACCATCAGGGAGGCCGGCCGGGAACTGGGCATAGAATTCAATTTTGACCGCATCCTGAAAACCCCGAACACGCTGGACGCCCACCGGCTGATCCGCTGGTCGCAAAGCGCAGGCAATCAGGGCGCGGTCACGGAAATTCTTTTCCGCCGTTATTTTACCGAAGGCGAAGACATCGGCGACCATGCCGTACTTGTCGATATCGCCCGTGAAGCGGGAATGGATACGGAGATCACCGCCCGTTTACTGGCCGAGGACGCCGACACGGATCTGATCCGCGCGGAAGACGCCACCGCCCGGCGCATGGGTATCCAAGGCGTTCCCGCTTTTGTCTTCGCCAATAAATATCTGCTGGTGGGGGCGCAGGAACCGGAAATACTCGGCCGCGCTCTCGACGCCGCCTATAAGGAATCCCAGCAACCGGCGGCGGAATAAGGGCGCCGTCCGCTACACAGATTCCGCCGTGACTTTGGCGATCCCCGCCAGTGTGCGGGTGAGATTGGTCACGCCGGTGAGACGGCTTTCCTGCTCTTCCCAATCGCGCTGATATACGAGCTTGTGATCCGGCCGCAGTTTGGCGATTTTCGGATGGCGCGTCAGGAAATCCACCAGCCCGGCGGGATTCTGGAACTGATCGTGACGGAAGGTCACCACCGCTCCTTTCGGCCCGGCCTCGACTTTACTGACGCCCGCCTGCCGGCAAAGCTGCTTGATGGCGATGATTTTCAACAATTGGTCCACCTCAGAAGGCAGCGGGCCGAAACGGTCGATCAGCTCGGCCGCCATGGCCTCGATCTCCTCTCGGCCTTCCACTTGCGAGAGGCGGCGGTACAGCGACAGACGCAGGTTCAGATCGGCGACATAACTTTCCGGGATCAGCACCGCAGCCCCCAGACTGATCTGCGGCGACCACTGCTCCGCAACCTCTTCGTGCATCGAATCGCCCCGCAACGCGGCAACCGCTTCCTCCAGCATTTCCTGATAAAGCTCGAACCCCACTTCGCGGATATGGCCGGACTGTTCCTCGCCCAGAAGATTCCCCGCCCCGCGGATATCCATGTCATGGCTCGCCAGATTGAATCCTGCCCCGAGCGAGTCGAGACTCTGCAGGACTTTCAGGCGTTTTTCCGCCGTGGGCGTAATTACCCGTTTGGGGGGTAGAGTGAGATAACAGAAGGCCCGCGTCTTCGACCGTCCGATGCGTCCGCGCAACTGGTATAATTGCGCCAGCCCGAACATATCCGCGCGATGCACAAGCATCGTATTGGCGGTGGGGATATCAAGGCCGGACTCGATGATGGTGGTGCTGAGCAGCACGTCGAATTTGCGATCATAAAAGGCGTTCATCACGTCATCGAGCTGACCCGGCGGCATCTGTCCATGCGCCGCCACATATCTGACTTCCGGTACGAATTCTTTCAGCCATTCCTCCGCCTCTGGCAGATCGGCGATGCGCGGACAGACATAAAAACTCTGCCCGCCGCGGTAATGTTCGCGCAGCAGCGCCTCCCGCAGAAGGACCGGATCAAAGGGCAGAACAAAGGTGCGGACCGCAAGCCGGTCAACCGGCGGAGTCGCGATGACGGAAAGCTCCCG
>DMKG01000267.1:491-5072 GCA_003454415.1 Alphaproteobacteria bacterium | reverse complement strand
CAAGCTGGGGGCCAATGGCGGGCGCGCGGTCTATGCGTTTTTCGGGGAGGTGGACGCGCTCCTCTCCGAATGTGCGGGCATGGCGGATCTGGCCGAATTCTGCGCGCCGGTAAAGGAGACCCGTGACCGGCTGGAGCAGGCCACGGCCTGGTTTCTGGAAAACGCCGCCGCCAATCCCGATCATCTCGCGGCGGGCTCTACTGATTATCTGCACCTGTTCGCCCTGACGGCGCTCGCCATGATGTGGCTGCGCATGGCGCGCGCGGCGCGGGCCGCGCTGGAGAAAGGCGCCGGGGACAGGGCGTTTTATGAAAGCAAGCTGGCGACGGCGCGTTATTTCATGCAGCGCGCGCTGCCTGAGGGCGCGGCAATGCTCGCCAGAATCAGAACCGGCGCGGACAGTATGATGGCGCTCGACGCCGATGCGTTTTGAGCTAACCCCCAGCTTCACGGGCAGTTGGTTAAGTGGCAACTTTTCGAATTTCCGGAATCCCCATTAATGCGATTAACGGAAACAACAGGCTGATGACAATACCGCCAAGCGGTGCAAATTCATCGCGATGCAAAGGAATGCCAAAGATAGGATAAAGCCAGAAAAATATTGCCAGCGAGATCAAAAATAAAATAAAAATAACGGGTATGGTTCTGCCAATATGGCCCCAGAATTCATTATAGAATTTCATCACTTCACCGCGTGCAACTTTCCGCCCGGCGAATGGGGCTGCGAACATAAGGAAAAATAGCACTACAAACATATATTCAAGAGCTTCAGAATTAACGATCTGTGTGGCGGCCGCCATGCCGGCTATTGGCAGAAAAATGCTAAAGCTGATTGCGTTGCAGGCGCGCCTGGAAAGGTCATGGGATTCTGAAAAAAGCTGGACACTAACAAACCAGCAAGCGCCACAATAGGATAACAAAAGAGCTTTCCAGTGCAAGCCATAAGGCGGGGGAAGATCGAATAATTCAGATAAGTAGAAAAAGACGATGCTAAACACAGCCAGAGGAAAGCGTTTCAGGCTTTCCTGAAATCTTCCAGCCGCAAACCTGAATGCGTTTCCGGCAATCGCTGCGCATCCTGCTAACATTTCAATTTTCCCTGCGTCTCCCAATGTAGATGCCCTCTCCAGCATCTCACAGATCTTCAGGCCTTTTATATCTGCTGGCGCTTTCATCCTTGTTTGCGATAATTTCGATCCGCGATTTCCACCACCCGGTAATGGGGTATGGAATGCCGGGTTCAGCGTCAAAACCAAAAATATCTTCAAAAATATCGCTGAATTTATATTCAACCGTTACGGATATAATCAAAAACTGCCCTTGCCGGGTTACGCCGCCATAGATATCACCGCCCAGAGTGGAATCTCCATGTGCCCAGGAAACCCCGTAGAAACTGTATGAATTGACAAAATAATCAATGATTGATCCCGAGGCCATCTTGCGCGCTTGATTTACGATTTGCGCGCGCACCCGTTTATATATGGTGTCCTCAACATGATCGATGATGGGGCGCAGGTGGCCGATCTGCGGAAGAGTGACCAAGTCACCCCTTCCATGAAAATAGTGATCGAAAAATTCTTTCCATCCCCAACGGGGTTGATCACCGATAGCGGTGATGACTGACTGAAAGTCGGCCTCCTCAAGTCTCACATTATGCGGCTCGGCCCAACAGCGGCAATTATAATCTTCCCCGGGATGCCCTGTTGAGGGCGGGTTGTCCCACGAAAATCCGGCCATTATTGGCAGCGTGAGCGGCGCGAACTTTGCCGTCTCCGCGTGTGCGCCAGATATACTGCGTGGTGGGATGTTCCTGCGCGACCGCCTTTAATGACAGATCAATGGGCACGCCTTTGCGCAGGTAAAGATTGAATGCCTTGGCGTAGGCCGAAGTGTGAATGATCGCTGGCAGGGACATGCGTCACTCCTCGTTTTGTAGAACATTCAATCGCTGCCACTATAAATAGTTTTGAGCCTAATGTAAAGAACAAAATAGCAACATTGCTAATTCCTACGATCGGGCCTATGCTGAACCCTGCTGTAATTTAACCGTCACAGATGTGCATGGCGAAAGTCCTCCTTAATGGAGGTTGCGCAGATATTCCTCTTCTTCCATCTGCTTCTGAAAACGGTGTGTGGATTCCCGCCAGGCGTTCAGCAGAAATTCACAGGTCTGGCGCAGCAAGGGGCTGACGCTTGCGCTTTCTGCAATCGTTTCCAGCTGACCGACCACCAGCCGCGCCCGGCCCGGGCAGACATGCTGCAGCGCGCAGGCGGAAAGCATGCGCAGAGCGTCGGAAATCAGTTCTTCCGGTTTCGTGCCGCCGTTCAGAACGGTCAGATTTTCTTTGCCCATAAAGTTCTCCCTGTGTGGTTGGAAAAGAGGTTCAGGTAACCGGCATTATTTGAGAATGATTATCATTATCAATCTACAGAGCGTATTCTGACCCTGTCAAGCTTCTTTCCCCTGCGCCGCCCGTTTTCCCCTTTGCCAAGGGAGGGGGCGCGTCTTCCGGCCGACCAACCCCTGCGCGCCCTGGCGCGCGCAAATCCCGGAGCAGGAGAGGCTATGCCCGGGACAGGCGATGGCGTAAAACGATGTCAGTCAATTGCAGTCGAACGGACGAAACCGCATGATCAGCCATAAATCCGCCTGGATGGACGAGGAGCTGGAAATCTTTTCCGGCAGCGTCGCGAAGTTTTTTGAACGCGAAGCGATTCCCCATAACGAACGCTGGAACCGCGAGGGCAAGATCGACCGCGAATTCTGGAACAAGGCCGGCGATGCGGGTCTGCTCTGCGTCACCATCCCGGCGGAATATGGCGGCGCCGGGGGCGATTTCCGCCATGAGGCGGTGATCGTCCAGCAGGAGCAGTGGCTGCATTTCTCTGGCTGGGGCAATGGGGTGCATAGCGGCATCTGCGCGCCCTACATTCTCGCCTATGGCACGGAGGAACAGAAAAAGCGCTGGCTGCCGAAACTCGCCACCGGCGAAATGGTGGCCGCCATCGCCATGACCGAGCCGGGAACGGGGTCAGATCTGCAATCGGTGCGCGCCACCGCACGGCGCGACGGGGACCACTATGTGATCAACGGGCAGAAGACCTTCATCACCAATGGTCAGCATGCGGATCTGATCATCACGGTATGCAAGACCGGCGATATAGGCGGCGGCGCGAAGAACGTGTCCCTCGTTGTGGTGGAGGCGGCGCAGGCGCCGGGTTTCCGCCGCGGCCGCAATCTGGACAAGATCGGCCTGCATGCGCAGGATACGTCCGAACTGTTCTACGACGACGTGCGCGTGCCGGTGGAAAATCTTCTGGGCGGCGAAGAGGGCCGCGGGTTCTATCAGCTCATGCAGCAATTGCCGCGCGAGCGGCTGATCATCGCCCTTGGCGCGGTGGCGGGCATGGAGGCGGCGGTGGCGGAAACCGCGCGTTATGTCAAGGAGCGCAAGGCGTTCGGCAAAGCGCTCTTGGATTTTCAGAACACGCAATTCGTGCTGGCCGACTGCAAGGCGGAAGCCGTAGTGGCGCGCAGTTTCATCGATGATTATGTGGTGCGCCTGATGAAGGGCGAACTCAGCCCGGAAGAAGGCGCGATCGCCAAATTATGGGCCTGCGAAACCCAGTGCAAGGTGGTCGACAAATGCCTGCAGCTTTTTGGCGGCTATGGTTATATGATGGAGTATCCCATCGCCCGCATGTATGCCGACGCGCGGGTGCAGCGTATCTATGGCGGCACCAGCGAGATCATGCGCCTGCTGATCGCCCGCACGCTCTAGGTTTGCCGCAAGATCTTCAAATGAAAGAGACCAGGAGGAAAAATGAACCCCCAGCAGAGTTTTGACAAAAACAGGGCCAAGGAGTTTCTCGCCCGTTTCCAGGGCGATCTGGCGGCGGCTATGGCGGTGCGCCTGTGCGCCCTTGGCGACCGGCTGGGGCTGTTCAGCGTGCTGGCGCAGCAGGGCCCGGCCACCAGCGCGGAGCTTGCGGCGCGCGCCAGCGTCAATGAACGCTATGCGCGTGAATGGCTGCAGGGCCTGACGGCCGCCGGCTATCTGGAGGTGGACCCCGTGACCCTCGCCTATCGTCTGCCGAAAGAACATGAAAAACTGTTTGCCGATGAGGAAAATCCGCTGTTCCAGGGCGGCATGCTGCAGATGATCGCCTATGCGCAGGAACCGTTCGAGGAACTGGTGGCGGCGTTCCAGAACGGGGGCGGGGTCGCGCAATCCTCGTTCCGGCCTGACCTTTACCATAATATGAGCCGTTCCAGCGGCGTGCGTTACAAGAACCTGTTATTGCAGCAATGGCTGCCCTCCATGCCGGATGTGCAGGCGATGCTGGAGCGCGGCGTTTCCGTCGCCGATGTGGGCTGCGGCAAGGGGGCCGCCATCCTGCGCATGGCCGAGGCGTTTCCCAACTCCACCTTTGCCGGATTCGACGCCTTTCCGCCGCAGGTGGAAGGGGCCAATGCCCGCGCCCGTGAGGCGGGCCTTGACAAGCGGGTGCAGTTCGCCGTCGCCGACGGGGCGGAAAAACTGCCCGCCAGCTATGACCTGATCTTCACCTTCGACGTGA
>DMKG01000267.1:0-232 GCA_003454415.1 Alphaproteobacteria bacterium | reverse complement strand
CCTGATCTTCACCTTCGACGTGATCCATGACAGCCCCCGCCCGTTCGAGATGATCCGCAATATCCGGGAACATCTCAATCCCGGCGGCGTCTATGTGATGCAGGAAATCACCTGCGAGGATGAGACCCACGCCAATACCGGCCCGATGGCCGCGATGAAATACGGCCTCAGCATGCATTACTGCATGACCACTTCCCTCGCCCAGGGCGGCGCGGGGCTGGGCACCTGCGGC
>DMKG01000153.1:422-3370 GCA_003454415.1 Alphaproteobacteria bacterium | reverse complement strand
GGCATCCCCAACTTCAAGCTGGACAAGGACGTGGTGGGCAGGCGCGCCCAATGGCTGCGTGAGGGCGGCGTCGAGGTGATAATTGCCGCCGCCGCCGCAGCAATGTTTCACGGCCAGCAGATAGCGGCCCGGAGTGAGCGGCGCGCGCAGCGCAAAATTATAGCCGTTGCCCCCATCGTCATTGCTGGCGATGGGGTTGCCGCGCTGGTCCAGCAGACGAGCGCTGACGTCGCTGGAGCCGCGTGAATTGACCGTTAGCATACCCATTGAAGCGACACGGATGGAGAATATGTCCACAGCTCCCGCCGCAGCGATTTGACCCTCGCGGCTCGCCTCGGTTTCGCCCGGGCGGAGGAGCGGTGTGGCGGCGGCGGAATGAGGCGCCTTCGCGGCAGTGCTTCCCTGACCGGATATGGCGGAACCGACCGCAATGTCAAAATCCGCGATGGGGGAGAGGGCGTTACCTGCACGGTACAGATAGAGTTTGCTGAAGCCAGACGGCGTGCTGGCAGGCAGGATGGCGCTGGCCTTGATCTGGCCCCCTGTATGGCTGAGGATATTGACCATGCTGCCTGGCGGTCCCGCCAGAATCGGATCGGCGCCAGCCTCAGCGATTTCCGGCGCAGAGAGTGTGATCGTCGTAGGCTCCCCGCGCGGGATGCGGGCAATGGGAAACGGCGGTGGCGATTTTCCTGGTTCCGCCAGGGCGCCCGCGAGATTACGCACCCATGCCATGGCCGGTTCCGGCAGGCTTGCATCGCTGCCGGCGAGGGAGAGCAGGGCGCTTCCCAGCCCGCTTCCCAGACTTCCGGATAGCGCGCCCGTCATGCCTTCACGCGCCACGAACAGGCCATTTCTGGTGCGCTGTAGCAATAAGGGCCGCCCATCCAGTTTTCCGCCGATGTCATGGTAAAGAGCGAAAAGACGACGCGCCGCCGCCAGCAACTCCCGGTCAGCTTCGCTGAGAGCGGGGTCGTCGATGGCCTCGGGCGGATCGTCTGGCGAAATACGCAGCAACGGGCCATCGCCAAGCAGCGTGTCAGGCTCAACACGATTGCACGACGCAAAAAGCTGCGCCAGCCCGTCAAGATAGTCTGGCGCTGAAACCGCATCGGTGCTGAGCGCCGTTTGCGCGCTGGCGGGAAGAATGGCCCCTCCCGTCAGAAGAAAGTGCGCAAGGGCGGCGGAAAGGAGCGCGCGTTTCACAACTGCGGCTTTCTCGCCGCCAGATCACTGTCCAGCAAGGCAAAGAGAAGATGATCGGCCCATACCCCATTGATACGCAGATAGCGCCGCGCCAGCCCTTCTTCCTGGAAGCCGGTCTTTCGCAGCACGGCTTTTGACGGCTCATTATTGGGCACACAGGCGGCTTCCAGCCGGTGCAGGCCCAGCTCAGTGAATACGAAAGGCAGGACCGCCTTTACCGCTTCGCGCATATAGCCCTGACCAGCGAAAGCCAGTCCCATCCAGTACCCAAGAGAGCAGGACTGGCTGACCCCGCGCTGAACATTGCTGAGGTTGAGGCCGCCCATCAGGGCGGCGTCTTCCTGGCGAAAGATGAACAGGGCGTATCCCTTGTCCTCCCGCATTTCCTGCACATGGCGCTTGATCCGGCGCCGGTAGGCCGGCCGGCTCAGATCATCTGCTGGCCAGCGGGGCTCCCAGGGGATGAGGAAATCTCGGCTTGCCTCCCTCAGGGCCGCCCATGCTTCGTAATCGCCGGGCAAGGGCGGCCGCAGATAGACCCTTTTAGCGTCGATTCTGATATGTTCACCGGCCTGGGCCGTTATCCTCAGCAGGGACATGGGTTCTGTTTTGCTCCCGATCGAGGCTGACGATGGTCAGCCGAAACAGCCCATTATAGAATAAAAAGGCTATCCATTCGGGTTAAATCTTGCCGCGATTTTATCGCCCGATTCAAGCTGTGAAAGAGGGCCGAGGGCGGAAAAGGCCAATTTGGGAGCCTGCAGAATTCGTGCGCCGAAGCGCTGTACGGCTATCGCGTCAACGGAGTCGATTTTCTCCACCAATTCCTGGCTTGGCAGCAGACGGTTGTGTATCAGCAGGTGACGGGCCATCTGCTCACAGCGCGCACTGGGAGATTCCACTCCCATCAGCAGGCCAGCCTTGAGTTGCGCCCGCGCGCGGGCCGTATCTTCTTCCTGAACGCCGGCGCTGAGTGCGTGGATTTCTCCGCTGATAACAGTGGTCAGTTCGTTGAGGCTGCCGCCGGACGCGCCCGCATAGACCCCGACCTGACCGGTGTCGGCGTAGGAATTGGCGAACGCATAGATCGAGTAACAAAGACCGCGCTTTTCCCTTACCTCCTGAAACAGGCGCGACGACATACCGCCGCCCAGCACCATGGAGAAGACCTGGCTGGTGTAAAAATCCGGATCATCATAGGTGACGCCTTCCAGCGCCAGGACCAGATGCGCCTGCTCCAGTTCCTTGTCTTCGCAGGCATGGCCGCCATGATACCGCGCGCGTGGCAGTTCGCGGGGCAGGGAAGGGGCCAGTTCGCCGAACTTTTCAGCCGCCAGCCTGACCAGAGCGTCATGGTCAACCGCGCCGGCCGCCGAAAGGATCATATTGTGGGCGCGGTAATTCCGCGCCAGATGCCCGCGCAGAATATCAGGGGTCAGCGCGCCGACGCTTTCTTCCGTGCCCATGATGGAACGGCCAAGCGCATGATCGGGATAACAGACCTCCTGCAGGCGATCGAACACGAGATCATCCGGCGTATCCAGCGACTGGCCGATCTCCTGTACGATTACATCCTGTTCCCGGTCCAGCTCATTCGGATCAAATACCGATTCCTGCAGGATATCCGCCAGAATATCAACCGCCAGTGGAATATCGTTTCTCAATACGCGAATAAAATAGGCGGTGTTTTCTCGGCTGGTATAGGCATTCACATGTCCCCCGACGGCTTCGATCTCCTCGGC
>DMKG01000153.1:0-131 GCA_003454415.1 Alphaproteobacteria bacterium | reverse complement strand
AGAAGATGTGAAATGCCATGCAATTGGGCGGCCTCATGGCGGGCGCCAGTGTCCACCCAAACGCCAATGGCGGCGCTTTCCAGATGCGGCATGTTCTGGCTGACCACGCGCAGACCGTTGGGCAATGCCGT
>DMKG01000200.1:2059-4041 GCA_003454415.1 Alphaproteobacteria bacterium | reverse complement strand
GTTTTACGACCAGACTTTCGTCCTTCTGGCCTGCGCCTGGTATTACCGCGCGCTGGGTTGGGCAGGCGCGCTGGCGGACGCCGCGAAAACGCTGGACTTTCTCGATCGTCATCTGGCCGATACGCAAAATGGCGGTTATCTGCAAGGCCTGACGGAAACTGGCGAGGTGGCGCAGGAGGCGCCGCGCCAGCAAAATCCCCATATGCATTTGCTGGAGGCGCTGCTCGCGCTTTACAAGGCTACGGGCGAGAAGACCCATCTTGCCCGCGGCGCGGCGGTGCTGGATCTGTTCCGGACACGGTTTTTCGATGCCGGCGCGAATACGCTGGGTGAATATTTCACCGGCGATTGGCTCCCCCTTCCCGGATCGCAGGGCGAGATCGTTGAGGCGGGCCATCATTTCGAATGGGTGTGGCTCCTGTACGATTACGCCGGAAGCGCAGGGGACGCCAGCGCCGCAGAATATGCGCAACGCGCCTTCGCCTTCGCCCTTGAACATGGCGTTGATCCAAAAACGGGTCTTGCCTATGACGCGATTGACCGGCGCGGCGCCAGGCAGCGCCCTGGCCACCGCCTGTGGCCGCAGACCGAAATGCTGAAAGCCCTGATCGCCAGCGCGGAACATGCGCCGGAGAAATATCTGCGCGAAAACGCGCAAAAGCGCATTCCATCCACGATAGCGGCCATATTCGATAACTATCTTGGCGCGGGCGGCATATGGCGTGACCAGCTTGACGCCGCCCTTGCGTCCGTCTCGCAATCTGTTCCCGCGACCTCGCTTTATCATCTGTTTCTCGCCTTTTCCGAAGCTCTACGCTTTTACGGGGCGAACAAATCCATCTGAGCGCCGGCGCCGTCTTCCCGGGGGGGAACGCGGAACTGGCTGATATCAAGTTTCTGCTCCTGCCGGTTAAACCCCAGACGCCTGGCGGCAAGATGAAAGCGCGCGGCGATCATATCCGCATAAGGCCCCTGGCCGCGCATGCGGGTATGAAAATCCGGATCGTTATCCCTGCCGCCACGCATATCCCGGACCAGCGACATCACCTTGTCCGCACGCTCAGGAAACTCCTGAACCAGCCATTCACGGAACAGGGTTTTTATTTCCAGCGGAAGACGCACCATGATAAAGCCCGCGCTTCGCGCGCCGGCCTTGTGCGCGGCCTCAAGAATGGCTTCGATTTCCATATCATTGATCGCCGGAATCACCGGCGCCGCCATGACGCCGGTGGGAATGCCGGCCCCGTTTAGCAGGCCGACGGTCTGAATCCGCCGGCCGGGAGTGGCGGCGCGCGGCTCCATGCGCCGGGCCAGGCCGCGATCCAGGGTCGTGACCGAGATGAACACTTTCGCCAGGCCGCGGGACGCCATGCCGGCCAGTATGTCCATATCCCGGGTGATCAGCGCGGATTTGGTGACAATGGAAACCGGATGGTTGAAACGGTTCAATACCTCTAGGATCGCCCGTGTTATGCGATACTGCTTTTCCAGCGGCTGATACACGTCGGTGTTTGTCCCCATGGCGATGGGGGCCACGCGGTAATTGGGATTGCGTAATTCCTTTTCCAGCAATGCGGCGGCGTCCGGTTTTGCAAGAATCCGGCTTTCGAAATCAAGGCCGGGGGAAAGCCCGAGAAAGGCGTGACTCGGTCTTGCGAAACAATAAATGCATCCATGCTCACAGCCGCGATAGGCGTTGATGGAGCGGTCAAACGGAATGTCAGGAGACTTGTTGCGGGCGATGATGCTGCGGGTGGCGTCCCGGATGACGGTGGTCCTGCGCGGCGCTGGCGCTTCATCAAGCAGGCCCCATCCATCGTCCAGAACCGTATGGGTCTTCGGCTCGAACCGGCCGCTCGCGTTGGAGATCGCCCCGCGTCCGCGCCGCGATTCCGGGTGCGCTACTGCCGCCCCATCCCTTACCGCCACCAGTGCGGGATCCATTTGGGTCTCCTTCGTAAGGATTAAAACAGGAACAATAG
>DMKG01000200.1:0-1866 GCA_003454415.1 Alphaproteobacteria bacterium | reverse complement strand
ACCAGTGCGGGATCCATTTGGGCCTCCTTCGCAAGGATTAAAACAGGAACAAAATTAGAACAAAAAAGCACTCATGTAAAGCCTTTTTTCCTCATGGCATATGCAATAAATTTTCCCCCATGCTGAGCGTGATCATTCCAACTCTCGATGCGGCGGAAAGTCTGCCCAGAACGCTGTATGCCCTGATTCCGGCGGTGATCAGCGGGCTGATCAAGGACGTTTGCATCGTCGATGGGGGCTCCAAAGACGCCACCGTTGAGGTGGCTGATGCGGCTGGGTGCAATCTGTATTATTCCGCGCCGGGCAGAGGCAGGCAGCTTGCCCTGGGGGCAAAGGCGGCGCGCGCAGACTGGTTCCTGTTTCTGCATGCGGACACCGTTCTGTCCCCGGGCTGGGAGCAGGAGGTCGCGCATTTCACCGAACAGAAGGACAGTGGCGATTTCGCCGGCGTGTTCCGTTTTTCCCTGGATGATTTCCGGCCCGCTGCGCGGCGGCTTGAGACCATGGTGGCCTTGCGCTGCAAGCTTCTGGCTTTGCCTTATGGGGATCAGGGCCTGCTCATCCACCGGAAATTATATGAGGCGCTGGGGGGCTATGACAGCCTGCCGCTGATGGAGGATGTGGAGTTCATCCGCCGCATAGGCCGCAAACGGCTGATCTATTTACAGGCTGCGGCCCAGACCAGCGCGAAGAGGTATCAGACCGATGGCTACTGGTTGCGGCCATTGCGAAATCTCTTCTGCCTGTCTCTTTATTTTCTGCGCTTTCCGCCAGCTTTGATCGCGCGTCTTTATGGATGAACCGGCATCTGGTCATTTTCACGCGCCGGGCGCAGCTTGGCGCTGTGAAGCGCCGGCTGGCGGCGGAAATTGGCGCCGTGGAAGCGCTGCGCTTTCACCGGTTCATGCAAAGGAAACTGCTGCTGACCCTCGCGCATGACAGGCGCTGGCGGACCTGGCTGGCGGTCACGCCGGATATCAGTCAGAAAAGAGATTTTCCCGGCGGTGCGGGTTATACGCTCCTGCCGCAGGGGGCCGGCGATCTGGGAAAGCGCATGGCGCGCGCCTTCCGCAGCCTTCCGCCCGGTCCTGCCGTGCTGATCGGCAGTGATATCCCCGGTGTGACCAGCCGGCATATCGCCCAGGCCTTCGCCTGCCTTGGCCGCGACGGCGCGGTGTTCGGCCCGGCCGAGGATGGCGGCTACTGGCTTGCCGGGTTCAGGCGCACGCGTGCGCTGCCCGTACATCTGTTTGCCGGCGTGCGCTGGTCGGGCCCGCATGCGCTGGAGGATACGGTCAAAACCATCGGGCGCGGCATGGGCATAGGCTATGTGCAGCGCCTGCGCGACGTGGACGCCGCCGCCGATTACGAGGAATGGCGGCGTTTATGTTCTTCCAGCCGGGGCATGATCTCGACGAAATTGCAGGGGCGGAACCGGTAGTCGAGCTGCCACTGCAGGATCCCGTCCCATCCATCCTTGCAGGCGCCCGGCGAACCGGGCAGGGCGAACAGATAGGTGCCCCCTGCAACGCCCGCCGTCGCCCGCGACTGGATGGTGGAAACGCCGATCTTGGCGAAACTGATGGCGTGAAAAACGCTGGAAAATCCGTCGATTTCTTTTTCATAGACCGCGTGAAACGCTTCCGGCGTGACGTCGCGCCCGGTCAGCCCGGTGCCGCCGGTGGAAATGACGGCGTCTATTCCGGGATCGGCGATCCACTGGCGTAATTGCGCGATGATCAGATCCTTGTCGTCGGCAAGGATCTTGCGCGCCGCCACATGATGCCCTGCAGCCCGGATGCGCGCCTCCAGAATGCCGCCGGATTTATCATCGGACAGGCTGCGCGTGTCAGAAACCGTCAGTAC
>DMKG01000002.1:5489-5764 GCA_003454415.1 Alphaproteobacteria bacterium | reverse complement strand
CCGCTGGCCCCGCCGGTGATGAAGGCGGTCTTTCCCTTGACGTCTTTCATAGTGATTTCCTCCCTTCTTCAACCGGGCAGCGCGCTGGACTGCACCGCGCCTTCAAGCGCTTTGGCCTTGTCGGCCCAGTCATAACCCGACAGAATGCGCCGCATGCGGATCTCGATCAGATTGCGCAGCGCGGGATCGGTGAAGATATAGGGCTGATCGTCCAGAATCGCCTCCAGCACCAGCCTGCCGACGGCGTCGGGATCAAGCCCCTGGGTCAGCGCGCC
>DMKG01000002.1:4964-5197 GCA_003454415.1 Alphaproteobacteria bacterium | reverse complement strand
AGCGAGCCTTCGCTCTCAGTTATCGCGCCGCCATACTGATCCTGGCGGTTGCGGCCGGAAGTGTTGAGGTTGGTGTTCACAACCCCCGGGCAAAGCAGGGAAATGCCGATGCCGGTCTTGCGGTTTTCCCCCATCATGGTTTCGGTGATGCCCACCACGGCGTATTTCGAGGCGTTGTAGGGGCCTGAATTGCGGATGCCATACATGCCCGCCATGGAGGCGGTGTTGACCAC
>DMKG01000002.1:4581-4712 GCA_003454415.1 Alphaproteobacteria bacterium | reverse complement strand
GCCATGGAGGCGGTGTTGACCACATGTCCGCCTTCGCCATGGGATTTGAGCAGGGGCATGAACGCCTGCAGGCCGTGCACCACGCCCCAGAGATTGACGTCCATCACCCAGCGCCAGTTGCGCATATTCGC
>DMKG01000002.1:4086-4265 GCA_003454415.1 Alphaproteobacteria bacterium | reverse complement strand
CCAATGGCGATCCCCGCATTATTGCAGACCACATGCACCTTCCCGAATGTCTCGACGGTTTTCAGGGCGGCGGCCTGCACCTCCTCCAGCCTGGTGACGTCCACCTTCACGAAGGCGGCCTGATGGCCTTTTGCCTTCAACTCGTCCACCGCGCGCTGGGCCGGGCCTGCCTCGATGTC
>DMKG01000002.1:0-3783 GCA_003454415.1 Alphaproteobacteria bacterium | reverse complement strand
GGCGAAGGCGCGCGCCATGCCAAGTCCCATGCCGCTGGCGCCGCCGGTGATGAATGCAACTTTTCCCTTAACGTCTTTCATGGTGATTTCCTCCCGCCCTTTGACGGCGTCTCCCTGTTATGATGCTGAGGGTTCAGCTTCGCGCAGGCGGCAAGCCCGGTCAAGCCGCCAAAGCCGGCAGGCAATATTTGTGGGCTGGATGTTCGCGCCGTCTCCGGTTTCTTCCATTTTTTATTTATTCATTGACGGGGCCGTCTGGTTTCATTAAGGATATCCAGTTTCAAAGAAAATATCTCACTAAAAATCTATTTAATTAAGGTGCTTGTATGAGAAAGCTCTCCGGGTCTCAAGCGCGCGCTTCTGCTGCGCCAACCTCGGGCGACCGCTTCTTCGCCCATAGAAATTACAGACGATTATTAACCGCCGGCACAGCTCTTGCCGGGCTCTCCTTTGCCGGGATGAGCTTGCCAGCCAATGCCGCCGCCATCTTCTGGGATGGCGGGGGCGGCACTTCCAATTGGGGAACCAAAAATAACTGGTCCGGCAATGTGCTTCCGGGCTCTGCAGACGATGTGACCATAGACGCAAATGCGGGCGCGGACACGTCAGTTGTGCTGAATGTCACAGGGAATGTCAAAACTCTCACCATCGATAAAGGGGACAGTCTGTCAGCCAGTAATGGCAAGAACCTTACTGTTCATGGGGGCGGCGCATCAGTTGTCAACAATGGCCAATGGTCGATGAACGCCACGACCTCCAACACGATACTGACGCTGAACGGAAGCAGTACGCTCGCCGGCGCCGGCATTCTGGAACTGAGTGACGATGCGCAGAACATTATCCGCTCCAATGCAGCGGCCAATGTGATTACCCATTCCGCGACACACACCATTCAGGGTTCAGGGCGATTGCTGAACAATCAGGCCGGCATGGTGAATGAAGGAACGATCCGGGCCACGGGCGCAACGGCGGCGCTGGTGATCGATCCAAGCAGTGCAGGCTTCATAAACAAGGGCGTATTGCAGACGGCTGGCGCTGCCGGCTTGACCTTCAAAGCGGGAGAATTCACCAATACAGGTTTCAGCATCGATGTGCTGACAGGTTCCCGGCTGGATCTCAACTCCGGTTCCAAAGTCACTGGCGGCGCGCTGACCACGGCGGGGACGGGGATTATCAGTGCGAATAATGGCGCAACGCTTGACGGGGTGACGCTTTCCGGAAATGCCGTTCAGGGTAACGGATCGAAAGTGACAATAGCGAATGGCCTGACCAACAATGGTCTGTGGTCAATGGACGCCACAACGTCCAATACGATACTGATATTCAACGGAAGCAGTACGCTCGCCGGCGCCGGCATACTGGAGCTGAGTGACGATGCGCAGAACATTATCCGCTCCAATGCTGCGGCCAATGTGATCACGAATGCCGCGACCCATACCATTCAGGGATCGGGACGATTGCTGAACAATCAGGCCGGCATGGTGAATGAGGGGACGATCCGGGCCACGGGCGCCACGGCCGCCTTGGTGATCGACCCCAGCGGTGCGGGGTTTGAAAACAGGGGGACGTTACGCGCAGCAGGAGCGGCGGGCATTGATCTGACAGATGGCGCCAACACCAGAAATACATCGGGCAAAGTGGGAGTTGGGGGCGGCAGCCGGATAGATGTGACAGGCAATTACCAGCAGACAGGGGGCTTAACCATTGTGGAGCTGGGCGGTCTTTTGACGGCGACCGGTAATGTCAATATCAGTGGCGGGACCCTGGGAGGGAATGGCGTTATCAGCGCCAATGTGAACAATAGTGGCGGGGTTACGGCCGCTGGTATGTCGGTAGGGCTTCTCACCATCGATGGGAAGTATACCCAATCGGCGCTGGGCGCATTTGAGGTGGAGATCGATTCGCTTGCCAGTTTCGATGTTGTCCGGGTGACGGGCGCCGCCACGCTGGATGGATTATTGGATGTCATCATCGATGATATGCTGGCGAACAGCAGCTTCGCCGTTGGCTCGACTTTCGAGATATTGAACGCGGCCTCTATTACCGGAACATTCAGTTTGCTGACGGATAATTATAGCGAACTTGTATTCAGCCACAGGGTGGGCGCAGGCTCCCTCGGAGGGGAGAGCGTCTATCTCACCCTTATTGAAAACCACTTTGCCTCTCCCGTGGAGGCGCCGGAACCGCTGACCTTGCCTCTGCTGGGCGCGGGCATCGCCTGGCTGGGGGCTCTTCGCCATAAAATGAGAAGAGAATAAGCCGGCCGGCCAGACAGGTGGTGAAGGGCGTGCTCAGGCCTGTTCCCGGCGCTTCAGTAAAAGTGCGCGCAGGCTGAGCGGGTCGGTGGGTTGCCCGCCAAACCGGTTGAAAAACGCATCGAGAAAACGTTCGATGCTCCTGATGAATATGCTCAGATCAGCCTCAGAGCGCACATAGGGCGTGTGTCCCGGCTCCAGGGAAGGGCTATGATAGGTCAGGCTGAAAATCCGGTATCCCCGGGCGATCATCTCTTCGGCAAGCCTGATCTGTTCATCTACGGGCACTCCCTCCGGCGTTAAAGTGCTGTGTGCGAGCAGATGGGTGCGTGAAAGGGCGCCCCTTAGTCTGAGAGCCCTCGCCAGCGGAGCGTCGAGTAATTTGTTCAGTCCCTCTCCATAGCGGCTGAGCGGTCCGAAAAATCCGCGCGTCAGGGGGATTGAAAGCAGTCCGCCAGGTGAATTGATCCAATAGGGACAGGGGCGGATTCTGCTGAAATCAGGCCCGTATTTATAGCGCATGTCATTGTAGGGCACAGGACTGAGGTCAACCAGATAGCCCATTTCCGCCAGTGTGTGGAACGTCTTTGGCCCCAGACCATAACGGCCGGCCTTGTATATGACGGGACGCTGACCAAAATTTCTGGTGATGGTTTCGGTCAAGACCTCAAGCTTGCGGCGTTCCAGATCGGGCGTCAGGTTGCCGGGGTAAGAATTGTAATCACAGATCTCTTCTTCATCCGGAAGATTTACCCAGGGCTGTAAATGCGCCCCGATCAGGCATTCGTTGCTTTCCAGCAGTTCCCGCAAGTCGGTATAACCCGTCGCCTGTGACGCGACCGGGTAATCCACGGCATAGGTCGGGCGGACATTATGATCTTTATAGATTTGGCGAAGTTTTGACTGGCCGCGAATAGATTCCACGCCTATGGATTGCCGGTTGAATGGCGCATTCCAGTCAAACTCTTCTTCCGTATCGACGATGACCTGCAGCATAGGCGGAAGATCCGCCAGCCTTTCGATCGGATACCAGTCATCGCCGTAAATAGGATTTTCCGGTTCTGGCTTCACTTTTTTTTTCTTTCAGGACTGTGGCTCAGACAACCAGACATGATCAGGGATGCGCCCGTTGTTTTCTTAAGATCCTCAATAAATTCCGTACAAGCCTGTCTATCGTGATCAAAGGTGATCGCCTTTGGAGCTGTAACCAGGCCATCTTCCGAATGCCTGTAGCCAGACTGAATTTGTGCTGCGCTTCGCCAGCCATGAAATCATATACTGACTTCCCCCCATTCAGCGCATTCTGGATAGCTAGGTAATGCGATACATATCCGGGACGGGCTGTCTTGTCATCCGTATAGATAAATCCGCTCTGATAGGCGTAGACTATATCTCTCCAGATGAAATTATATAGATAACCAATGCTATTGTCCCCTGCGGAAATTCGGGCCAATTCTACATGACCGGCAGTAAATGCCGAATTAATCAAGGTCGTATGAAATTGCCTGAAAAATGCGTTGGCGAAAAG
>DMKG01000125.1:4979-5344 GCA_003454415.1 Alphaproteobacteria bacterium | reverse complement strand
CCCGCCTCTTCCCAGGCCGCATAAAGGCGCTGTTCGGCGTCCGCGTGGCGGTAATGTTTATCGAGCATGCGCAGGCTTATAGCAAAAGAATACGAGGAGATAAAATCCTGACGTTGTTCAGCGGTGGAGGCGGGAGACGCGGGCGATTTCTTCCTGCACCAGCCGTTCGACGGTTGCGGGAAGATGCTCGTCCAGCCACTGCTTGAGCATGGGGCGCAGCAATTCCTTGGTGATTTCCTCCAGGGTCAGACCCTGTCCGACGCCAATATATTTGGGCATCTCGACCACCAGCTGGTTCAACGCCGCAGCGGCGGCGTTGGCTGCGGCCTCTCCCATGATCGGCGCGGCGGGTTCCGCCGGCGGGG
>DMKG01000125.1:1015-4749 GCA_003454415.1 Alphaproteobacteria bacterium | reverse complement strand
CGTTCCGCCGGCGGGGTGGGGAAATCCAGGGGAGGGGGGGCGGCCTCCGCTTCCTCGGCCTCGAAGACCTGATCGGGATCCGGAGCGTTTTCCTCTATATCGGTGACGCTGCCGTCGTCATTGACGACTTTTGTCAGTTCAAGAACATCCGCCTGCGCCTCTGGGACTGGAGTTACAGAGGCGAAGTCTTCTTCTTCAAATGGATCGGGCTCCGGTTCCTGCGCAACGGCGGCGGCAGGCGCAGGCGCGGCCTTGGGGGAAGCCGGCGTTTCTTCCGCCGCATCTTCATCGGAAATGATCCTGCGGATGGAGGAAAGAATCTCCTCCATCGTCGGTTCTGATTGACCATCCTGCTTATCTGCGCTCATTGCGTCACCTTAGAGGGATGCCGGTCCAGCCTAGTGGCGCATTTAATAGCTGCAACCACACTAGAAACATATATTCGCCAGTCACGCCGGAATTTGAAGTTCGTTCAGGCTTCCGGCTAAAAGGAAAGAACTTCAGATCCGGGTCAGTTGGGGGCGCCATCGCCTTCCATGACGAAAATCTCCCCCGTTTCAGGAATTTTCTCGCTGGTGCTGGCGTGTGTGCCGATCATTTTCGTGCGCACTTCATTATAATGCAGCGCAGGATCATAAATTTCCACCGCCAGTCCAAGACCAGACGCCGTCAGACTGCCGACCGAGGCGAGCAGATTATAACCGGCGACGGTTTCATTACGTTGGGAACGCACCAGCGCGACCCTTGCATTGAGCAGTTCCTGCTCCGCATCCAGCACATCAAGGGTTGTGCGCGCCCCGACATCAGCCTCCTGACGCACGCCTTCAAGGGCGATTTCGTTGGCCCGTACGGCCTCTTTGTCCGAAAGGATGCGCGCCTGGGTAGAGCGCAGTCCCTCCCATGCGTTGCGCACGCCTTCGATCACCTGCCGCCGGGCCTGGGCGGCTTCCAGTCTGCGCTGACTGTTGATTTCGCGCGCCTGACGGACAGAAGCGTAAACCGCGCCGGATTCATAAAGGGGGACCTGCAACAAGGCGATGATGGCGGCCTCATCCTGTTCCAGACCTTCGGCATTCACGTCATTCAGAACGCGCGTGCTGGCTTCCAGCGCGACGGTAGGAAGCAGTTTGCCGATCTCCACCTTCACCGCATGGGCGGAGGCGCGTTCCGCTTCCAGGGCGGCGCGTAACTGGGGATTGCGCTCCAGAGCCTGGGTTTGCGCCGCTTCTTCCGATTCAGGCAGGGTGGGCGGAGGCGGCGGATCCTTCAGATCCGCCGGCTTGTGCCCGATCACCCGTTCATAGGCGGAAATGCTGGCGATCAGCGCCGCCTCGGCAGCGGTAAGATTTGATTGGGAGCCGCTCAGACGGGCTTCGGACTGGGCGACATTGGTGCGGGTGATTTCACCGACGCGAAAACGGTCATTGGTGGCCTGAAGCTGACGCGACAGCACTTCCACCTGATTCCGGTTCAGATCGACCACGGCAATATCCCGCAGCACGTCCATATAGGCGGTGACAGCGCCCAATAACACCGTCTGTTCGGCCGACAACAGAAGTTCACGGCCGGCCATCACACCCGCTTCGGCCTGACGGATGCCGTTTACAGTGCGGCCCCCGCGGAAAATCGGCTGTGACAGCTTGATCTCGCCCGTAATGGGCGAGATGCGGCGGTCGTTCGAAATTCCGCCGCCCGCACCGACAAAACTTAAAGGCTGTTCCGTTCGAATTCGTTGTCTGCCATAGCTTCCGGAGGCCGTGACAGAGGGCCGCCAACCGGAAAAGGCCTGGGAGACGGTTTCATCGGTGGCGCGCAAGGAAGCGCGTTGCGCCTGTAATACGGGTGAAGTCTGATAGGCGGAGGCAAGTGCGTCCATCAGCTCTTCGGCCCGGACGGAAGGGGCGGTCAAAGCGGTGGCGCCGAGCAGCAGGGCGGCTGTCACGGGGGGGCGCAGCCAGGCTTTGCTTGGAATAAACATGCCAAAATTGAGTAGCTTAACATGCATTTGAATGACTTCTCGTGATTAGGGAAGATGCCGTGATCCTGCTGATAAACCATCTGGCCAGCTACTTTGCAAATAAAAACCCACCCGTACAATCTTTTAGAAGATTTACCTTCGGATAATACGGTTAATATTAAATAAAGACGCACTAATATCCCGGACCCCGTGGATAATACCTGTTCTTGAGCGTCAGAAAGTGGACTTTCGCAGGACGTTCGGAACCGGAACCTGGTGACAGAAGTAAGAGGGACAGATTCTATCAGGCCTAGCCGCCTCTCGCGGAATGCGGCCCGTTCTCAGAAATAGGTCCAGATCAGCAGTCCCGCTCCCAGAAACAGCCGGTACACCACAAAGGGGGTGAAACTGGAGCTCGCCAGCCAGCGCATCAGCACGGCAATCGCGAACAGCGCCGTAAGGAAGGCGACGGCGCCAGCTATGACCGCATCAAGCTGCAATTCGGCCTGCCCGGAGTTGTAGATTTCAACCGCCCCCAGGGCGCCCGCCGCCATCGTCACTGGAATGGACATCAAAAAGGAAAACCGCGCCGCTTCCGCGCGCTCCATCCCCAGAAATCGCGCCGAAGTCATGGTGACGCCGGAACGGCTGACTCCGGGGATCAGGGCCGCGGCCTGGGCGATTCCCATGATGACGGCGTTAGGGAAATTGACATGCTCCAGACGGTGAAGTTGCTTGCCATATCTGTCAGCTATATAAAGCAGCACGCCGAACACCAGGGTCGTCCAGCCGATCAGTTCGACGCTGCGCATCATCTCTGATCCCCCCAGGAAATAGATGAAGGGTCCCGCCGCGATCACCGGAATTGTGGAAACCGAAAGCAGGGCCAGCAGCCGCGCGTCGGGGCTGTAGCGAAGCCGCAAGGCGTCCCAGGCGCCCCTGAACAGGCGTCGCATCTCGACTCGGAAAAACAGCATGACCGCCAGCAAGGTGCCGATATGCACGGCCAGATCGATCAGCGGCCCCTGATCCTGCCAGTCCATCAGTTTTGGCGTCAGGATCAGATGCGCCGAAGATGAAATGGGAAAAAATTCCGTGATTCCCTGGACGACCGCCAGAACAACAAGATGTAAAACCGGCACGCCCCTGATCCCCTAACTGCGATGTATATGCTGACATACAACAAAAACAGGCATATGGCATTAGCAGAAAAATTCTCTAAAATCCGTCAATGCGCCGTTTATATCATCTTCCTTTATCCCCATTCTGCCGAAAGGTGCGTATCGCCCTGGCCGAGAAAGGCTTAGGCTTTGAACTTCGCGTGGAATTGCCCTGGGAGCGCCGGGTGGAATTCCTCGCCCTCAACCCGGCCGCCGAAGTGCCGGTCCTGGTGGAGGATGGGGAGCGGCAGGTGATCGCCGATAGCCAGGTGATCTGTGAATATCTGGATGAAACCTATCCCGACCGCCGCCTGCTCGGCTTCGATCCCGCTAATCGTGCGGAAACCCGCAGACTTGCCGCCTGGTTCGATCAGAAATTCCAGCGCGAAGTGACCACCTACATCCTTTATGAGAAAGTGAACAAGCGCCTCACTGGCAGGGGCAACCCTTCCGGCGAAACCATCCGGGCCGGACTGTCGAATCTGCGGGTGCATATGAATTATATCGCCTATCTGGTGGAGCGCCGGCGCTGGCTGGCGGGGGAAGAGTTCGGCCTTGCGGATATTACGGCCGCGGCGCAGCTTTCCTGTCTGGATTATCTCGACGCCGTGCCCTGG
>DMKG01000125.1:496-795 GCA_003454415.1 Alphaproteobacteria bacterium | reverse complement strand
TCTCGACGCCGTGCCCTGGAACGATTTTCCCGCCGTGAAGGACTGGTACGCGCCGGTCAAGTCGCGGCCGAGCTTCCGTCCTGTTCTGGCCGACCGGATTGCAGGCCTTGCGCCGTCGGCGCATTATATGGATCTGGATTTTTGAAGGACCCCGCGTATCTGAAGAGGGAAATCCAGGCGCGCGCCGCCGCCGCCGGATTCGACGTGGCGGGCATTACCGGGCCCGAAGCGGCGCAGAACGCCGCCGCCAATTTTCAGGAATTTCTGCGTCTCGGCCGTCATGGGGATATGGGCTGGCT
>DMKG01000125.1:0-271 GCA_003454415.1 Alphaproteobacteria bacterium | reverse complement strand
TCATGGGGATATGGGCTGGCTGGAGGCCAGATCCGGCTGGCGGACCAATCCCGCCTCCATGTGGCCAGACGTTCGCAGCATCATCATGCTGGGCATGAATTACGGACCCGGGAACGATCCGCTGGAAAAGCTCCGTCAGCGCGCCCGGGCCAGCATCTCCTGTTACGCGACGGGGCGCGATTACCACGACGTGATCAAGAAACGGCTGAAACAGCTCGCCCGCTGGCTGCATCAGGAAAGCGGCGCCGAAGTGAAAGTCTTTGTGGATACG
>DMKG01000098.1:7818-14333 GCA_003454415.1 Alphaproteobacteria bacterium | reverse complement strand
TCGTTCATCCAGCCGGACGGATTGACGAAATAGAACGAATACATGCCGTCATTGGCGTGGCGCCCCGGCAGGATGCCGAGCGGCACCTGGTTCGCCTCGACGATTTCATAGGTCAGGCCGATATCGTCGAACTCCTGATATTGCAGCATCAGATGGTTGATGCGTTTCGCGCCGGGAAACCCCCAGGCGAGCGTATGATCCCGGCTGTTGCAGGACATGAACATGGCCTCCGCCGGTTTCGGCAGGCCCGGAATGGCGAAGCGGTAATCCACGCCGCCGCGCATGCCCAGCAGCCGGTAGAAAGCATAGGTCTTTTCCCAGCCCGCGGTTTGCGTCAGCATGGCGTGGCCCATGCCGCCATCGCCGGTCAGGAAACGCCCGTGCATGCGGCGGCCCGGATGAAACGGCTTGTTCGGCTGGGAATGGGGGCCGTGAAAGATTTCCACGGGAACGCCGCTGGGATCGGCCAGTTTCATCAGCTCCAGCACATGGCGCTGACTGGCCGCTTCATAGGGGGCGATCTCCACCTTCACCCCCGCGCCTTCAAGCTGGCGCCGCATGTCGCGGAATTCTTCGCCGCCCGCCACGCGAAAGCCGAGGGTGTTGAGATCGTCCGTCCCGTCCTCGTCCACGATGATGCGGTGATGCCAGTTATCCACCCGCAGATAACAGCGCCCCGGCGTCTCCCCCTCCACCACTTCCAGGGCAAGAATTTCCGCCGCGAAGCGTTTCCACTCCGTCAGGCTTTTGACGCCGATCCCGATATAGCCAAGCTCCGTCACCTGCACCATGACGCCTCCTCCCGCGTTTGCCGCCTCCTGTCAGGGCTGTTTCAGGCAGGAGTGTAGCGGCGCAGCGGCGGCGGGGCAACGGGGCTGCGGGCAAGTAGCGTTTCCATCCCTATCCGGCATGGGCTAGACTTGCAAAAAAAACTGGGGAGAGTGGCATGCCGGCTCGCACGGGCGCCGCGTTTCTGCGCGGCCTGAAGGATGGAAGGGAAATCTGGGCCGGGTCTGAAAAGGTCAGCGATGTGGCCGCGCATCCGGCCTTTGCCGGCGCGGCGCAGGGGGTGGCCGGGGTTTTCGATCTGCAGCTTGCGCATCCGCAGGAATGCCTGATGTCAGACCCTGAGACGGGCGAGCCCATCAGCGTCAGCCATCTGATTCCCCGCTCCCGCGACGACCTCGCCCGCCGCCACGCCTGTCTGGAGCGGATCGCCGAATATACGGTGGGGGTCATGGGCCGCTCCCCCGATTACATGAATGTCACCTATGCGGGCTTTGCCGGGCGCTGCGACGAATGGGGCGCCAATGGCAATGAGGCGGGGGCGGAGAATCTGGTGAATTACCAGAAATTCCTGCGGCGCAACGACATTTCCCTGACCCATGCCCTGCTGCATCCCATTGTCGACAAGGGCCTGGGCGAATTCATCGACCCCGGCAATGACGTTGCGCTGCACAAAGTGGGCGAGACGGCGCACGGGATCATCGTGCGCGGCGCCCGGGTGCTGGCGACGCTTGCGCCCTTCGCGGACGAACTGGCGGTTTATCCAGGCTATCCGCTGAAGCCGGGCTGCGAGGATTACGCGCTTTCCTTCTGCATCCCGATGGCCACGCCTGGGCTGAAATTCCTTTGCCGCGACACTTTCTCCCAGAGCGGCAGCGCGCGGGATTTCCCGCTTTCCGCCCGTTTCGATGAACAGGACGCTTTCGTCATCTTCGACGATGTCGAAGTGCCGCGCGACCGGCTGCATATCAATGGCAATCTCGCCGTTTACAATCAGGTGATGATCCGGAGCTGGTGGCCGAATGTCATGCAGCAGACCATGATCCGGGCCCAGACCAAGCTGGAATTCGCCTGGGGGCTGGCGTCGAAAATGGCGGAAGCGGTGAACGGTGTGCAGCCCGCCGCGGCGCAGATGCTGGGGGAAATCTGGACTTTTGCGGAATTCACCCGCTCCTGCGTCCAGAAGGCGGAGGCGAACGCCCATGAATATGGCAATGGGGTGTGGCTGCCGGAAGGCGCGCCGCTTTATGCGCTGCGCGCGACGCTTCCTTCCTGGTTCCCCAGGGTGAACGAGATCATCCGCCAGCTCGGCTCGCACAATCTGTTCGCCGCGCCCACACAGGCCATGCTGGAGGATAGCGGCCTGCGCCCGCTGATCGACCGCTATCTGCGCGGCGCGGGGGATCTGACGGCCGAGGCGCGCAGCCGCATTTTCCGCCTGGCGTGGGATTTCGCGGGAAGCGCCCTTGCCAGCCGCAACGAACAGTATGAACGATTCTATCTGGCCTCCGGCCCGCGCAATCTGCAATTCTGCCACATGCTGGCGGACCGCAGCCGCGCCGACAGGCTGGTTGACCGCTTTCTGACGGAGGAATGAGGATGGCTGGAAACAGCGTGAAGGTAGCAGGGGTCGAGGTTTCGACGGATCACTGGATAGACGGGCGCAGGGTGGCGTCGGCGCGCCGCTTCGCCGATTTCTCGCCGGTGGATGGATCGCATCTCGCGGATGTCTCGGCTGCAGATAAGGAAGAGGTGGAGCAGGCGGTCGCCGCCGCCCGCCGGGCGTTTCCCGCCTGGGCGGCGCTGGGGGCGCAGGGCCGCCTGCCCATCCTCAGGCGCTTCGCCGAAGGAATCAAGGCGCGGGCCGGTGAACTCGCGGCGGTGGAAACCATGGATAATGGCTCGCTGCTGCTTGGCAATGTGCACCGCATGGTTCCGCGCGCGGCGCTGAACATCGAATTTTTCGCCGAATGGGCGCTGAACATGGGCGGACATAAGATTGATTCGCCCGAAGTGGTCAATCATGTGCATTACGACCCGTCGGGGGTCGCGGCGCTGATCACGCCGTGGAACGGGCCGCTGATGCTGACCACGTGGAAAGTGGGTCCGGCGCTCGCCGCCGGCAATACGGTCGTGGTGAAGCCGCCGGAATGGGCGCCGCTGACCTGTTCGCTGCTGGCGGACATCGCCCATGCCGCGGGCCTGCCGCCCGGCGTGCTCAACATCGTGCAGGGAATTGGCGAAGAGGCGGGCGACGCCCTCGTCAATCACCCGGATATCGACCGCCTCAGTTTCACTGGCTCGACGGATACGGCAAAGCTGATCGGTCAGGCGGCGGCGCGTTCGATCACGCCGCTCAGCGCCGAACTGGGCGGCAAGTCCCCCTTCATCGTCTGCGCCGACGCCGATCTGGACAGCGCGGCCCAGACCGTGGCGATGCAATACATGAATGCCGGCCAGGTCTGTCTTGCGGGCACCCGCGTCATGGTCGAAAGCGCGATCGAGGAGGATTTCCTCGGGCGTGTGCGCGGCGCCATGGCCCATATGGCGCTGGGCGATCCGCGCGACAAGGACACGCGCATCGGTCCGCTGATCACCAAAGAACATTTCGACCGGGTCGCAGGGTTTGTCGACCGCGCCAGACAGGCGGGCGCCGTGCCGGTTTGGGGCGGCTCCCGCGCCAATTTCGGCGAGCTTTATTTCGAACCGACCTTGTTCAGAAATGTGACGCCGGAACTGGAGATCGCGCAGCGCGAAGTGTTCGGCCCGGTGCTGACCTGGCAGAGCTTCACCTCCGATGACGAAGTGGTCGAAATGGCCAATAATACGCGTTACGGCCTGGCGGCGACCCTGTTCAGCCGGAACGAGGCGCGCGCCACATCCATCGCCTCGCGGGTGGTGGCGGGCACGGTGTGGGTCAACTGCTTCTTCATCCGCGATCTGGCGGCCCCCTTCGGCGGCAGCCGCGACAGCGGCATCGGGCGCGAAGGCGGCAACTGGAGCTTCGATTTCTTTTGCGACGTCAAGAATATTTCCGTCCGCAAGGGATCATTCGCTTAAGACAAGGAGGGATGCATGACGGTGCTTACAGGACCACGCGAGGAATGGCGGCGCATTCT
Source organism: Alphaproteobacteria bacterium (assembly GCA_003454415.1). Taxonomy (GTDB): domain Bacteria; phylum Pseudomonadota; class Alphaproteobacteria; order UBA11222; family UBA11222; genus UBA11222. The sequence goes on along the minus strand of DMKG01000098.1, from coordinate 10,428 downwards.
GCATGAGGGGTTTCCCGTCTGGGTCCGCCCGGAAGGCAGTCTGCTGCGGCTCGGCGACGGCCGCACGGTGGAGGAGGCCAGCGCCAATTATCTGCCGCCCTGCGACCCCACCAAGATCATCTGCATCCATCTGAATTATGAATCCCGCAGGCTGGAATTCAAGGCCCCCGCGCTGAAGGCGCCGGGCTATTTCATGAAGCCGCTGACCACGCTGAACGCCCATCGCGGTTTTCTGAACCGCCCCGCCAACTGCAAATATCTGAATTATGAAGGCGAGATCGCGGCCATTGTGGGCAAGCCGATGCGCAATGTGGCGCGGGAGGACGTGTGGGAGCATCTTGCCGGTTTCGCCGCCGCCAATGATGTGGGCGCGCATGATTTTCGCGACACCGACGCAGGCTCGATGCTGCGGGTGAAGGGGCAGGACGGGTTCTGTCCCATCGGCCCCGGCATCGTGCGCGGCGTGGACATCCGCGAACAGTCGGTGCGCACCTATATCAATGGCAAAAAGGTGCAGGATGGCCCGGTCAGCGAGATGACCTTTCCCATCGACTATATCTTCGCCGATCTTTCCCGGCATATCACGTTTCTTCCCGGCGATGTGGTGCTGACCGGAACCCCCGCCAACTCCCGCCCCATGCAGCCGGGCGACGTTGTGGAGGTGGAGGTGACCGGCGTGGGTAAAGTCTCCAGCACGGTGCAGGAAACCCCCGCGCCTACACACCGGATCGGGGCGGAGCCCACCGAAAGCGATGTCGTGCGCCGCGTCGCGCTGGGGGCCTTCTGAGGGAGCGCAGGGGGATGCGCGGGCGGCCGTTCCGTTCCAGGGAAAAGCGATGATGAAAACCCTTCCACCCCATATGGCGGCCTATAAACGGACGCCGCGCTTCACGCAGGACACCATCCCTGCGGGTCTGCTGCGCGATCACCGCACAAAAGAAAATGTCTGGGCGCTGATTCGTGTGGAAAGCGGGAAACTGCAATACGCCATCGGGGATGCGGAGACGCATATCCTCACCCCCGGCCATCCCGGCGTGGTGGAGCCTGGGGTCGCGCATCACGTCACGCCCCTCGGGGAAGTGGCGTTCTTCGTGGAGTTTTACAGCGGCGCGCAGGACCGGCCCGAAGAACCGCATATGTAAAAAAGGCCGGCGCTTTCACTCGCCGAACCCTCTTGAATCATCAAAGCCGCGAACTACATCAAAATCGCCTGTCGCCAGACGGGGCAGGCAGGGGCCAGGGGCGCGGGAGGCGCCCGACGGTCCTGTGACCCATCTATCCATGTTGCTCAAAGGAGGATATGGCTATGAGCACTGTTTTTGATTTTTCTCCCCTTTTCCGTTCCAGCCTTGGCGCGGGCCAGTTGCTGGATGCGTTCGAGGCGTCAAACCGCGCGTCGCTTTCCGGGGATTGGCCGCCCCATGATATCGTCAGAATGGGTGACGATGATTATCGCGTCATCATGGCGGTGGCCGGTTATTCCAGCGACGATCTGACCATCACGCAGGAACATGACGAACTGGTGGTGGCGGGCAAAAGACCCGTGAGTAAAGAGGATAACGGGTATTACCTGCATCGCGGCATTGACAGACGCGACTTCCAGTACCGTTTCAGGCTTGCCGAGCATGTCAAGGTGACCGGCGCCAGCATTGTCAATGGCCTGCTGAGCGTCGATCTCATGCGCGAACTGCCGGAAGAGATGAAGCCGCGGCGTATCTCCATTACCTCGGGGGCGGAGCAGCCCCAGGCCGAAACCCGGCAGATCGGGACAGCGAAGATCGCAGCCTGAGCCCTGCCGGAAACGCAACTGGACGGCGCCGGGCTTCGGTCCGGCGCCCGCAGGTGAACCCTGACCACACCCTGTACAGAAAGGAGAAGTCATGAGTTTCCGTGATCTGATTCCGTGGGGCCGGTCCCGTCCTCAAACGCCCACTCTCTATCGGGACGCTCTCTCTCACCCGTTCTTCCCGCTTCAGCGGGAGATGAACAGACTGTCCGATGACATGTTCCACGCCTTTGACGGCCGTCTGAGTCCCCTTTTTTAGTACCCGGATGCGCATGTTTTACCGCACTTGCGTCCAGGGAAAAATCACATCGTCCACATGTTTCTACTAAAAATAGAATGTTCTTGGCATTGACAGCTTTTTATTGCGCGGCATAGCTTGATGTCGATCGCGGGGATGGATTTCGCATCGAAGAGGGGGCTCTTGATGAAAGTCTGCTTTCTGGACCCGTTCTAACGCCAGGTTAGAACGGGTGGCGCCGGATGGCGGGGCCAAACAGCCTGTTGCCCATAAAGAATTCAATTGTGGTGAATCGTGGCGTTTATGCGGTTTTCCGGGGGAAGAGTTGAATGCCTGATACGCATGGGGAAGAGGGGCCGATGGTTCCGGCGGCTGCGGCCGGGAAAGCCGGCGGCTTCAATTGGCGGCGTCTGTTGAAGGTGGTGGTGATCATCATCGGGGGGATCGCCGCCCTCGCGGTGATTGGCATGGGGTTGCTTATCAGCAATCCAGAATGGTTCATGGCCATGTCTCCGTATCCGTATAAACCGAAAGGTCACGAACGCCATCTGACCCAGTTTACGGCGTCGCCCGGGCTGGTGATTTT
>DMKG01000098.1:7167-7527 GCA_003454415.1 Alphaproteobacteria bacterium | reverse complement strand
GCGTCTCATCCAGCAGAAGGGGATGTGGTTGCTGGTTCCGCGGTTGTCACGGGACGGGAAACGGCTGCTGATTGTCCGGCAGGATGCGGCCACAACGGGCATAAGAGAGCTTTTGGTCTGTCAGGTTGCGGACTGGCAATGCCGCGTGCTTTGGCGCACGAAGCACACGATTGCGTACCCCGTCGAAATTGACAGGGAGACGGTGCTTTATTTTTCAAGTCCGCCGACCATTTCGGAGTCTCGCGGCACGCATTATTTCGATAGCGACTTTTATCTCGTCCGCGCGGGGTCGGAACCGGTCAGGCTCAGTCATTTTACATTCACCTCGGTCTATGCGCTCGCTATCCTGGACGGGGAAAT
>DMKG01000098.1:1187-6963 GCA_003454415.1 Alphaproteobacteria bacterium | reverse complement strand
AAGCGATCTCATATTGCCTGAAAATGACTATGCCGCGCCTGCGCGCAGCAGAATTTTCGCATTGCCTTTCGATAGATCGAAACCGCGCATCGAAACCCCGGCGAAAGTTCTCGAGCCGCTGTTTTTGATGAAAGCTGGTCTTTCAACGAGGCTTGCGGCGTCGGAAGACGGGCGCCTGGTGGCGTTCAAGAACCGGGTGCGGTCCGCGCAATTCGACCTGGTCATCGCGGATCGGGATGGAACGGTCAGAAAACATGTCATCACGCCGGGCTTCGGCTTTTCGAGTCCAACTTTTGTGGGCCGTATGGCGCTGGCCAATGAATTGACGCAGGACGCGCTCACTGTCCGCGCCTTCGATGTGGACAGTAATACCGAGAATGTGATTGTCAGATTTGACCAGGCAACGGATTTTTTGGCGTTCGAACAGATCGAACTGCACGTCAACCAATAGAAGGAAAGAAAGGGGACGCTACCCTTTCCCTGCCCCCTACACCAGTTTCTGCAGGCTTACGCCGAATTGCGCGGCGGCGTTGGCGCCCAGCATGCGGGCGATGATGGCCTCATCTACGCCCGCGCCGGAAAGCTGGGCGATGGCGTCCCAGGCGGTGGTGGTTTCCTGGCGCGGATAGTGAGAGCCCCAGACCGTCTTGGCGGCGAAATCCTGCGGCAGTTTCTGGATCATCCGCTCATCGGCGTCAAAGCCCAGCATGACCTCGCCCTTTTCCCAGAGCTCCTCCGGCTCGGGAGTGACGGGATAGGTGTGCACCAGCGGAAAGGTCAGGGCCGAGGCCTCCATCTTCTCCAGCACTTCCTCCATCCATGACGCCTTGCCATGGGCCATGACCACTTTCATTTTCGGATAGCGCTCCATTACGGCGAATCCGAGCAGAGTGCTTGCCACAAACATGTGATTGTCGAGCCAGGGGGCGATGATGGGCGACATCGGATGCCCCAGATCGGGGCTGTGGCCGAACACCATTCCGGCGCCGCCCCCGCCGCCGCCGGAATGCGGCCCGCCCCCCGCCTCGCGGAAAAAGCCCTGCTGTCCCATGCGGCGGTTCATCTTCTCGATGAACTGGGCATGGGACGTCCATTCCGGGTTCCACAACCCGCTGGCGGGATGCACTGCGGCGGTGATCTGCAGTTTCTCCAGCGTCTCCCACAGCGGATCGTAATAGCGGTGGGTGAAATAGCGCTCCTCGATGAACATGGGGCGGATAAAGGCGCCCCTGAAACAGGGAATTCCGGCGATGCGGGCGAGTTCCGCAATGGCGAAATCCATATTCTGCAGCGGAATCATGGCGGCGGCGAACAGCCGGTTGGGGGCGGCCGCGCAGAAATCCGCAATCCAGTCATTATAGGCGCGCGCCAGCGCATAGGCCGTGTCCGGGTCCTCCACCAGATGAAAGCCTTCCGCAAACCAGGTGGGATAAAGCAGGGTCTGGTCCACCCCCATGATGTCCATGTCGCGCAGACGCGCCTGCGGGTCCGAGGCGCCGGCGGTTTTCGCGTGGCGCACATCCGGGTCAAGCCCGCCAATATCCTCCATGCTGACGCCAGGGCGCCAGATGGCGTGACGGGGGATGTTCGGATTCATCTGGTCACGGAATATCTTTCCGTTGACCTTGAGATAGGAGCCGGTCTCGCCCTCCTCCCGCCACAGGGCGGCCTTGCCCAGGGTGCGGTATTCGGGGTCGAGATATTTCTCCCAGATCGCCCTGGGTTCGACGATATGGGAATCGCTGTCGAACACCGCGAAGGATTTGCTTTGGCTCATCCGCGCGCCGCCTTCCGCCAGGGTTGCAGCGAAGCCTCGGCGGTCATCGCATGGGCGATTTCCTCTTCCGTCGGCCACCAGTCCGGGCGGTCAAGTTCGGTCACCCGTTCGGTGATGAAGGTGCGCGGCGCCTGGATGTTATAGAGCCGGCGCGCATTTCCCCCCAGGAATTTGGCCTGGCGCTCCTCGGACAGATTGCATTTGCGCATGGTCTCCAGCGCGCGCCAGACATCGTCCCCGTCATGGTGATAGACGTCCGACGACCACACCAGAATGTCCTCATAGAATTCCGGCAGCCGGGAGGGAGGCGCCTCATCGCCCTCGAAACCGGTCATGCAGTGGGCGAAGAACGTCTCGCTGGGCAGGCGCTTCAGCGGCCGCATGGCCCGTTCGTTACGGTACAGCTTGTAATATTTGTCGCATTCGTCCAGCACGAAACTCAGCCAGGTGGAAGAGGCTTCGAACACCGCCGCATTCAGCCGCGGAAAGCGCTCGAACAGGCCGGACATCAGCGCCGAAACCACCCACACCGCAGCCTCCGACTGGAAGTTCTGCACATTGGTCAGAAAGGAATGGGAGATTTTCGCCGACGAGATGGTGCGGTTGATCAGTTCCGACGCCGAATGCTGTTCCGTATAGCCAGGGGGCTTCAGCGCGCCGAAGGCGGGGAAGGGATGCATGCCATACACCATGCCGGTTTCCTGCATCGCCGCCCATAGGGGATCAAATTTTGGCTGAATGGGAAAATTGCCCAGCGCGTCGATGGGCCGCACCAGGCCGACACGGCAGCCTTTCGCCGCCACCCGGTATACCTCACGCACCGCGGCGGCCGGATCCTGCAGCGGGATCAGGGCGGCGAAAAACAGACGCTCCGGGTCTTCCTGACAGAAATCCCAGGCCCATTCATTATACGCCTTGCACATGGCCGCGGCGCCCGGCCCATTCGACAGCCACGGATAGGTGTCCACATCGGAAGGGATCAGCATCACCTGATCGATGCCCTGGAAATCCATATCCGCAAGGCGCGCCTTGGGCAGGAAGGCGCCCTTGTGATCGAGATAGGCGGACTGCTCCTTGGTCAGCGCGGTCTTGGGGTTGAGATTACGCACATTGAAGGTGCGCTGGATCTCATGCTTCATGCCGGGGCCCGCCACGCCGATCAGATTCATGGAGCCGGCCCGGCCCTTCCCCTCATTCGAGCGGATGCCTGCGCCGGATACGCCATTGACCGTCATCTGATTGGTGGCCTTGTCATACCACATGGTGGTCTTCAGGGCGGCCAGTTCGTCACGGGTCAGATAGTCTCCTGCGCGCTCCCAGATGGCGTTGGGCTCGGCGACATGGGCGTCGCAGTCAAAGCTCGGAAAATTCTTGCGCATCGGGGCAAATTTCTGCACGGGCATGATCTTCTCCCTCCAACTTATTTTTAAGGAGTAGAATAACTGATATTCCGATCGGGACCATAGGAGATTTCTCCGGCGCCTGCCGCCAGCCCTTCAAGAGAAAATAGACTTTGAGTTACAGTCACTTGCCGGCTGGCTGCGCCGGGTCCACTTCCCGGGGATGCGGCACGAAAGCGCCCTAGGCGCGTATATGGAGCAGCAGCGCAGCGGCGGCGGCGAAAGGCGCCAGGGCAAGAGCCAAAAGCAGCAGCGCCAGCAGAATAATCAGATGCGCCTGCGGTCCTATGCCGAACAGGGACGCCTCCACGCTGCCCGCGCCGAAAATCAGCACCGGAATATAGAGCGGAAGGATCAGAAGACTGAGAATCATGCCGCCGCGGCGCACCCCCACCGTCAGCGCCGCGCCCACGGCGCCGACCAGACTGAGCACAGGCGTTCCCAGCAGCATGGACAGCATCAGGGTGATCATCGCGTGATAATCAAGATCAAAGGCCTGCGCCACAAAGGGCGCGGCGATGATCAGCGGGACCCCTGTGCTGAGCCAGTGACTGAATACCTTGGTCAGAACCAGTCCGGTCGGCGAAAATTGCGACAGCAGCAGCAGATCCAGGGAGCCGTCCTCCTCATCCGCCTGAAACATCCGGTCAAGGGATAAAAGGCAGGCCAGCAGCGCCGAAACCCACATCACGCCGGGGGCAATGCGCCGCAACAGCGCGAGTTCCGGCCCGATCCCCAGCGGGTACAGCGAAGCGCCAATCAGGAAAAAACCCACCGCCATGGCGCCCCCGCCGCCAATGCGCGTGGCCAGAACCAGTTCGCGAATCACCAGCGTGCGAAATCTCATGCCATGTGCTCCATTCTGTGCTGTGGTCCGAAATTCAGCAGATGGGTCACATCTTCTCCGAGGTCCGTATGGCTCACGGCGATGATCAGCCCGCCTTGCTGGCGGTGCCGCCGCATGGACGCCGCCAGTAACTCCTGGGCGGCGCTGTCCAGACTGGTGGCGGGTTCATCCAGCAGCCATAACGGCCGGTCAATCGCCGCCAGTCTGGCGAGATTGAGCCGCCGCTTCTGTCCCGCCGACAGAAAACGCGCGGGTATTTGTCCAAGCCCCGCCAGGCCGAAAGCCTCCAGGGCGGCTTCCACGCGGCCGCTGCGCGCAGCCTCTCTCAACCCCCCCTGGCCGCCACGGCGGTAATCGACCGCGTGACCCGCCATTCCCATCCAGAACAGCAGGTTTTCCTCCACGCTGAAGGAGGGTTTCACCGGATCCTGGTGACCGATATAGATCACATGCGGACTCAATAGCGCGGCGCCGGGAAGAAGGACGCTCCCGTTCAGGCGCAATGTCCCGGCGCTGGGATGCAGCAGTCCCGCAACCACGCGAAGAAAACTGGATTTCCCGCTGCCATTCGCCCCGCGCGCCAGCAGAAGCTCACCGGGGCCAAGGGTGAAATTCAGCCCCGCGAAGATCTGCCGCTCACCGCGCGCGCAGGCCAGCCCTTCTCCCCCCAGATTCATGTTCTCTCCCAACTTGATATTTTGCACTATTAGAGGCGCCGCGGACCCTTGGCAAATTGCACGCAAAGACTATAGTGCAAACTTTCTTGATGTTGGTTCCATTGCATGGAGTTTTTCCCGTGACTGAATTTGGCCAGGACAGTCTGAAGACCCGCCGTAAACTGAAGGTTGGCGTGAAGAGCTATGATTATTTCAGCCTGAAAGCGGCGGAAAAGGCGGGTATCGGGGCGATTTCACGCCTGCCCTTCTCGCTCAAAGTGCTTCTGGAAAACCTGCTGCGCTATGAAGACGGACGGTCGGTCACCACCACTGACATCAAGGCTCTGGGCGCCTGGCTGAAACAGCGCCGCAGCGATAGGGAAATATCCTACCGTCCGGCGCGGGTGCTGATGCAGGATTTCACCGGCGTTCCCGCCGTGGTGGATCTTGCGGCGATGCGCGGCGCCATGGCGGAACTTGGCGGTGATCCGAGGAAGATCAACCCCTTGGCCCCTGTCGATCTGGTTATCGACCACTCGGTGATGGTGGATTACGCGGGCAGCTCGTCGGCTTTCAAACTGAACGTCGCCCGCGAATATGAGCGCAATATGGAGCGTTACGAGTTTCTGCGCTGGGGCCAGGATGCGTTCGACAATTTCCGCGTCGTGCCGCCCGGCACCGGCATCTGCCATCAGGTCAATCTGGAATATCTGGCCCAGACCGTCTGGACCAAAAAGGACAAGGTGAACGGCAAGGCGGTGGAGGTCGCTTATCCAGACACCCTTGTGGGCACTGACAGCCATACCACCATGGTTAATGGTCTGGCCGTTCTGGGGTGGGGCGTCGGCGGCATTGAGGCGGAGGCCGCCATGCTGGGGCAGCCGGTTTCCATGCTGATTCCCGAAGTGATCGGCTTCAAATTGACGGGGAAGCTGCGCGAAGGGGTGACTGCGACCGATCTGGTGCTGACCATCACCCAGATGCTGCGCAAAAAGGGCGTGGTGGAAAAGTTCGTGGAATTTTACGGTCCGGGCCTGGATGAACTCAGCCTGCCGGACCGCGCCACGATTTCCAATATGGCGCCGGAATATGGCGC
>DMKG01000098.1:0-944 GCA_003454415.1 Alphaproteobacteria bacterium | reverse complement strand
CCGGAATATGGCGCCACCTGCGGTTTCTTCCCCATTGATGATGAGACCATCGCCTATCTGAAGGCGACGGGGCGTAAGCCGAGTCAGATCGCCCTGGTGGAAAAATACGCGAGGGCGCAGGGCATGTGGCGCACATCCCGCACGCCGGATCCGCTGTTTACCGATACGCTGGAACTGGATATGTCGCAGGTGGAACCCTCCCTTGCGGGCCCCAAACGTCCGCAGGACCGGGTCACCCTCGCCAATGTCGCGGGGGAATTTCTGAACGTCCTTGCCAATGATTATGGAAAGGCGGGACAGGAAACCAGGCGCGTGCCGGTGGCCAAGACCAAATTCGATATCGGTCATGGAGATGTGCTGATCGCCGCGATCACCAGTTGCACGAATACCTCGAATCCGGGCGTGCTGGTTGCTGCGGGACTTCTCGCGCGCAACGCCCTCGAAAAAGGCCTGAACGTCAAACCCTGGGTAAAAACCTCGTTCGCGCCAGGCTCCCAAGTGGTTACGGATTATCTGAAAAAAGCGGGCCTCACGAAATATCTCGACAAGCTCGGGTTTAACCTGGTCGGCTATGGCTGCACGACCTGTATCGGCAATTCAGGGCCGCTGGCGGCGGAAATTTCCGCCGCCGTCAAGGCCGGGGATCTCATCGCGGGATCCGTGTCTTCGGGTAACCGCAATTTCGAAGGCCGCATCAATCCTGACACCCAGGCGAATTATCTGGCCTCGCCGCCGCTGGTGCTGGCGTATGCGATTGCGGGCAATCTGGGGATCGATCTCACCTCGGCCCCGCTTGGCAAGGGCAAGGGTGGAAAGCCGGTCTTTCTCAAGGACATCTGGCCCAGCAACAAGGAAATAGCCGCCGTTGTCAGAAAATGCATCAGCGCAAAAATGTTCCGTGAGCGGTATTCCGATGTATTCAAGGGCGACGCGAACTGGCGGAA
>DMKG01000242.1 GCA_003454415.1 Alphaproteobacteria bacterium | reverse complement strand
CGGCTGGAGTATCGCGGCTATGATTCTGCGGGGATCGCCACGCTGGTGAATGGCGGCATCGTGCGCCGCCGCTCCGAAGGAAAACTGCGAAATCTCGCCACGATCCTGCGGACCGAGCCTTTACCCGGTTCGCTCGCCATCGGCCACACCCGCTGGGCGACTCATGGCGCGCCGACAGAGGATAATGCGCATCCCCATATCTATGGCGGCGTCGCCGTGGTGCATAATGGCATCATCGAGAATTTCCAGGAATTGCGTGCGGAGTTAGAGGCGCTGGGGCATGTGTTTGAGTCCGAAACCGACACTGAGATCATCGCGCATCTGGTGCATGAGCACATGCAGGCAGGCGCAAGTCCGCGTGAAGCCGCCGCCAGAACTTTCAGGCGGCTCAACGGGGCGTTCGCCCTGGCCCTGATTTTTTCCGGTGAAAACGATCTGATGATCGGCGCGCGCAGGGGCAGCCCGCTGGCGGTAGGTTATGGGGAAGGAGAGATGTATCTGGGCTCAGATGCGCTGGCGTTAAGCCCGTTCACCCAGACGCTCAGTTATCTGGAGGAAGGGGATTGGGTTGCTTTGAGCCGTGCTGGCGCGGAATTCTTCAGCGCCGATGGCGCATCGGTCACCCGCAAACAGGAAACCGCCAGCGTCAGCGCGGCGATGATCGACAAGGGCAATTACCGCCATTTCATGGAAAAGGAAATCCATGAACAGCCGGACGCCATCAGCAACACGCTGGCCGCCTATATGGCGCCGCTGCGCGGCAATATCGTGTTGCCCAGCTTCGAGACAGATTATACATCCATTCGTAAGCTGACGATTACTGCCTGTGGCACGGCCTATTACGCCGGTTGTGTCGCCAAATACTGGTTCGAGCAACTGGCGCGACTGCCGGTGGAGGTGGATATCGCTTCCGAATTCCGTTACCGGCAGGCAATACTCGATAAGGGCGGGATGTCATTGTTTGTTTCTCAGTCCGGCGAAACGGCGGATACGCTTGCGGCCCTGCGTTACTGCCAGTCTCAGGGGCAGATGACGGCTGCGGTGGTGAATGTCGCCGCATCAACCATCGCGCGGGAAGCGGACATCGTTTTTCCCACCCATGCCGGACCGGAAATCGGCGTCGCCTCGACCAAGGCGTTCATGTGTCAGCTCACCGCCCTGGCGGCGCTCGCCGTCGGTTTTGCGCGTGCGCGCAACACCATTGATGCGGAGGAGGAAAGGCGCATGACCCGGTCGCTGTCTGAAATGCCACGCATCATCAACGAAGCCCTGACGAAGGATGGCCATGTGCGCAGCCTGGCGCTGGAGGTTTCCAAGGCGCGGGATGTCATTTACCTGGGGCGCGGGCTGAATTATCCTGTCGCGCTGGAAGGCGCTTTGAAGCTGAAGGAAATTTCCTATATCCATGCGGAAGGATATGCTGCGGGGGAATTGAAGCACGGGCCTATCGCGCTGATCGATGAAGAAGTCCCGGTGGTGGTGATAGCTCCGGATGACGCGCTGTTTGAAAAGACCGCCTCTAACATGCAGGAGGTGGTGGCGCGCGGCGGCAAGGTCATCCTGTTTTCCGACAGGGAAGGGATAGACAAGATCGGAATCTATGCAAAGGCCTGTGTCGAAATGCCAAAGGTGGACTCGTTTCTCAGCCCGCTTTTATATGCAGTTCCCGTTCAGCTGCTGGCCTATCATACGGCGGTGTTCAAGGGCACGGATGTGGATCAGCCGCGCAATCTGGCGAAATCGGTTACGGTGGAATGATCTGCTGGGGATAGGATGATCACGATACATCGCATTTCTGGCGCGCTGGGGGCTGAAATCGGCGGAGCCGATCTGTCGCAGAATCTGAGTGACGCGGTGATTTCGGAAATCCGCCAGGCGCTGCTCGATCATCTGGTTATTTTCTTCCGTGATCAGAATATTACCCCGGCCCAGCATTACGCCTTTGCACGGCGATTTTCCGAGCCCGAAGAATATCCCATGCTCAAGGGCCTCGATGAATTTCCGGAAATCGTTTCGGTCGTCAAGCTTCCCCATGAGCGCACGAATTTTGGCGGCATCTGGCATTCAGATACAACGTATACGGAGGCTCCTCCCATGGGCGCCATTCTGGTTGCGCGCGAACTGCCTCCCTATGGCGGCGACACCCTTTTCGCAAATATGTATCTGGCCTATGAGGCGCTGTCGGACGGCATGAAGGCGATGCTTGGCGGTTTGCGTGGGGTGAACAGTTCCGCCAAGGCGGACACCACGAAAACCCGCGAGGACCGTCTCCCGGAAGCCGGCAAGGAAGAATCAAAAAGAGAATTATGCGCCATTCATCCGGCGGTACGCACCCACCCCGAGACCGGGCGCAAACTGCTGTATGTAAATTACGGCCATACGATACGCTTTGACGGCATGACGGAAGAAGAGAGCGCGCCCCTGCTGGGCTATCTTTTCGCGCATCAGACCCGGCCGGAATTCACCTGCCGATTCTCCTGGCGGCCGGGATCTGTGGCGTTCTGGGACAATCGCTGCGTACAGCATAACCCTGTGAATGATTATCACGGTTTCAAACGGGTCATGCACCGTATTTCCCTGCGTGGCGCGAGACCCTTTTAGAGGCGGGCGCAAGGCGGCGCGGCGGCCGGCCCGTCTAGGGGGCGCTCAGCCCGGTCTTAGGGCCGTATCCCGGCGGCGGGTGAAGAAATCAGGTGATGCTGGCTGATAAAAGAAGAAAAGGGCTAACCCTTGAATTTAACGTTCAGGATTTCATAGCTCTTGCCGCCGCCAGGCGTGTTGACCTCAATCGTGTCGCCCACTTTCTTTCCGATCAGCGCCCGGCCAAGCGGTGAGGTGATGGAGATGCGTCCGGCCTTCACGTCAGCCTCGATTTCACCCACGATCTGATAGGTGATCTTTTCTTCGGTATCCTCATCCAGCAGCTTCACGGTCGCGCCAAATTTCACGTCCTTGCCGGAAAGTTTGCTCACATCGATGACATGGGCGCGGCTGATCTTGTCTTCCAGTTCCATTACCCGGCTTTCGATGAAGCTCTGGCGTTCCTTTGCCGCATGATATTCCGCGTTTTCCGATAGATCGCCATGCTCACGCGCGGTGGAGATCGCCTTGATGATGGCGGGGCGCTCCACGGATTTAAGGTGGCGCAGTTCCGTTTCAAGCGACTCAAAGCCGCCGGCCGTCATAGGAATTTTTTCCATAGTTTCCGAAAGACTCGCTAGTTAGACGTCTCAGCGCGGTATTATACACAGTTTACCGCTGCTGTGCTGGTTTTGGAGGATTAAATGTAGGATTGCAGGGGGGCGACTTCAAGCTCATCCGTATGCAACGCCTCCAGTCCCTTGACCACCGCCTGAATTCCCGCCGCTGTTGTGTAATAGGGAACTTTGGACAGCAGCGCGCTTTGCCGGATGGAGAAGGAATCCGCGATCGCCTGGGCGCCTTCAGTCGTGTTGAACACAAGTTGCACATCGCCATTCTTGATGGCGTCGACAATATGCGGCTGTCCCTGCAGGACCTTGTTGATCCGTGTGACTTTGAGGCCGGCCTCTTCCAGAAAGCGCGCTGTTCCGCTGGTCGCCAGCAGATTGTAACCCATGGCCTGAAGGCTGCGCGCGGGGCCAAGGATCGAGGGTTTGTCACGGTCCTTGACAGAGAGGAAAGCGGTTCCCGTTGGCGGAAACACCGAACCGCAGGCAAGCTGGCTCTTGGCGAAGGCGCGCTCGAAATTGCGGTCCAGCCCCATCACTTCGCCGGTGGATTTCATCTCCGGTCCAAGCAAGGTGTCAACTCCTGCAAAGCGTGCGAAGGGAAACACCGCTTCCTTCACCGCCACGTGATTCAGCTTTCTGGATTTCAGTTCAAAACCCGATAGCGGCTCCCCCGCCATGACCCTTGCTGCGATCTTGGCGAACGGCGCGCCCATGGCTTTGGCCACGAAGGGAACCGTGCGGCTGGCGCGCGGGTTGACTTCAAGGATGTAGATCTGTCCCGCCTGAATGGCGAACTGGATGTTCATCAGGCCAACGACATTCAGACCCCTGGCCAGCATCCCTGTCTGACGGGTAAGCTCATCGATAGTGGCCTGGTCCAGCGAGTAGGGGGGCAGGGAGCAGGCGCTGTCGCCCGAATGCACGCCGGCCTCCTCGATATGCTCCATGATGCCGGCGACATGCACATCCGCGCCATCCGCCAGCGCATCCACATCCACTTCGATGGCGTCCTGAAGGTAGCTGTCAATGAGCACCGGATTTTTTCCGGAGGCAATCACCGCCTGCGCCATATAGCGGGCAAGTTGCGCGTCATCATGCACGATTTCCATGGCGCGCCCGCCCAGCACATAAGAGGGCCGGATCACCACCGGATAGCCGATGCGCCGGGTGACCGTCAGCGCTTCCTGCAAATTCATCGCGGTGCCGTTTTCCGGCTGGCGCAGTCCGAGTTTCGCCAGCAATTCCTGGAATCTGCGGCGGTCCTCCGCCAGATCGATGGCGTCGGGCGTTGTGCCAAGGATAGGGATCTTCGCTTCCTCCAGCGCCGCCGCCAGCTTAAGCGGGGTCTGCCCGCCAAACTGCACGATCACGCCGTGCAGGACGCCCTTGCGCTGTTCGGCCGCAATCAGCTCCAATACATCTTCCGCGGTGAGCGGCTCGAAATACAGGCGGTCGCTCGTGTCATAATCCGTGGAAACGGTCTCCGGATTGCAATTGACCATAATGGTTTCATAGCCTGCATCCGAAAGCGCGAACGCGGCATGGCAACAGCAATAATCGAATTCGATGCCCTGGCCGATCCGGTTCGCACCGGACGTCATGCCGCATTGCGAGGCGAATTCCGCAGCGCAGGTATCGATGCG
>DMKG01000155.1:4916-5044 GCA_003454415.1 Alphaproteobacteria bacterium | reverse complement strand
TGCACCGGCACGCCGCACATGGCGATGTCCTTGCCCAGATGCTTGCCCCGTTTGGTCAGCGCGATATCCAGGGCGGCGGCGGCCACGACCGCATCTTCGAAGAACAGCTCGTAAAAATCCCCCATCCG
>DMKG01000155.1:0-4663 GCA_003454415.1 Alphaproteobacteria bacterium | reverse complement strand
TCGTAGAAATCCCCCATCCGGTAGAACAGCAGATAGCCGGGATGCTCCGCCTTGATCGCCAGATACTGGGCCATCATGGGCGTCGCGGTGGCGGCGGCCAGTTCCGGAAACAGATCCGGCGCTTGCCTCTGGTTCGGGCTGGTTTCCGATTCGGCTAGACTGTCAGGCATGGCCGGGAAAATAGCACATGCGGTCGTGCTTGTGCGGCTTTTCGGGTGACAGGCGCGGCGCTTGAGCCTAAAACTTGAGGCTGAATCTTACAGAAAACCCGGAACCATCATGAATCACCCGAAGCCAGGCCTCGACAAGCGACCGCAATTCACCGACGAAGAAGTTCTGCTGTTTCATTCCGAAGGGCGCCAGGGAAAGATCGAAATCGTCGCCACCAAGCCGCTGGCGACCCAGCGGGATCTTTCCATGGCCTATTCCCCCGGAGTGGCGGTGCCGGTGCGCGCCATCGCGGAAGATCCCTCCCTCGCCTATGAATACACCTCCAAGGGCAATCTCGTGGCGGTGATCTCCAATGGCACGGCGATCCTGGGGCTGGGGGATCTGGGGGCGCTGGCCTCCAAGCCGGTAATGGAGGGAAAAGCAGTTCTTTTCAAGCGCTTCGCCGATGTGGATTCCATCGATCTGGAACTCTCCACCAAAGACACGGACGAATTCATCAACGCCGTTCGTTATATGGGGCCGAGTTTCGGGGGCATCAATCTGGAAGACATCAAAGCGCCGGACTGTTTCGTCATAGAGCAGCGGCTGCGCGAATTGATGGACATTCCTGTCTTCCACGATGACCAGCACGGCACCGCGATCATCAGCGCTGCGGCGCTGATCAATGCGCTGCATCTTGCGGACAAGGACATCAAGGACGTCAAGATGGTGGTGAACGGCGCGGGCGCTGCGGGCATCGCATGCCTGGAACTGATCAAGGCCATGGGCATGCCCCATGGCAACGCCATTCTGTGCGACACAAAGGGCGTCGTCTATCAGGGCCGCACCGAAGGCATGAACCAGTGGAAGTCCGCCCATGCGGTGGCGACCAAGGCGCGTTCGCTGGAAGAGGCGATGGAGGGCGCCGACGTGTTTCTGGGGCTTTCGGCCAAGGGCGCGGTCAGCGCGCAGATGGTGCGCAATATGGCGCGGAACCCGGTGATTTTCGCCATGGCCAATCCCGATCCGGAGATTCTGCCGGAAGAGGTGGAGGCGGTGCGCGGAGACGCCATCATCGCCACCGGGCGTTCCGATTATCCCAATCAGGTCAATAATGTTCTGGGCTTTCCCTATATCTTCCGGGGCGCGCTGGATGTGCGTGCGAGCACCATCAATGACGACATGAAAATCGCCGCCGCCCGCGCGCTGGCCGAACTCGCCCGTGAAGATGTGCCGGATGAGGTCGCCGCCGCCTATGCCGGTCAGCGCCCCAAATACGGCCCCAAATACATCATACCGGTCCCGTTCGATCCCCGCCTGATCAGCCATGTTCCGCTTGCGGTCGCCAAGGCCGCCATGGACAGCGGCGTGGCGCAGCGGCCGATTGTCGACCTCAACGCCTATCAGAACCAGCTGCGCGCGCGCCTCGATCCGATCGCCGACACGCTGCATCCGGTTTTTGAATATGTGCGCGCCAATCCCAAGCGCATCGTCTTTGCGGAAGGCGAAGAGGAACAGGTCATCCGCGCGGCGCTCTCCTACCGCAACAGCGGTTACGGCAAGCCCATTCTGGTCGGGGTGGCTGAGCGCATCCGCGAAACCCTTGCCGCGGCGGGGCTTGATCCCAATGAGGATCTGGAGATTCATAATTCGCGGGAATCCGCGCTGGTGGCGAAATACCGCGACTTTCTGTATCAGCGCCTGCAGCGCAAGGGATTCCTCATCCGTGACTGCACGCGGCTGGTTACCTATGACCGCAATATATTTGCCGCCGCCATGGTCGCCTGCGGCGACGCTGACTGCATGGTGACCGGCGTCACCCGCAATTCCGCCGTCGCCCTGGAGGATGTGCGTCACGTCATCGACACCAAGCCCGGCGAACGCATGATCGGCGTCAGCCTGATGCTGTCGCGCCGCCACACGGTATTTGTCGCCGACACCACGGTGCATGAAATGCCCACGGCCGAACAGCTTGCGGACATTGCCGAACAGACCGCGCGCCTGGTGCGCCGCATGGGTCATGAGCCACGGGTGGCGCTGCTTGCCTCCTCAACCTTCGGCAATCCGGCGACCGAGCGTTCCGACACGCAGCGCGAGGCGGTGGCGATTCTGGAACAGCGCAGGGTGGATTTCGAATTTGACGGGGATATCGCCGCTGATGTGGCGCTGAACAGCGAGTTGATGAAGCTGTATCCATTCTGCCGCCTGACCGGCCCCGCCAATGTTCTGGTCATGCCGGCGGTGCACAGCGCCTCCATCAGCACGCGCATGGTGCAGGAACTGGGCGGCGGCACGGTCATCGGCCCGATCCTGATCGGGCTGGAGCGCCCGGTGCAGATCGCCCATATCGGCGCCAGGGTATCCGATCTGGTCAATATGGCGGCCTTGGCGGCCTATGATCTGTCGCGCTGAGGAGACCGGTTGCCGCCTCTTCGCCGCGCGCAAAGAAAATGCGCGCGCGGCAGGCCAAGATAATATAGGATTTTGCCTGAACAGGGCTTAACGCCCCCAGGCGTTGCGGGCATTGCCTATAACTGGTTAGTGAATCCAGGGGACAGAAGGGAGGATAAAGAATGATCCAAGAAATCGATGCAAAGGTAAGTTGCCTGGGTTATCTGGGCATTGGCGTCAAGGATATGCAGGAGTGGAAGGATTTTGCCGCCAATGTTCTGGGCTTGATGGTGGCGGGTGAAAGCGCAGATGGCGCGACGCTGCTGCGCATGGATGAGATGAGCCGGCGTTTCATGCTCTATCCCTCAGGCGAGGACGACGTCATCTTCTTCGGTTACGAAGTCCCCGGCAAGGCGCATCTGGACGCCATGGAAGCCAAGCTGAACAAGGGCGGCGTGGAAACCGTGCGCGCCACAGACGCCGAAAAAGCCGCCCGCGCCGTGGTGGACATGATCCATTGCATGGACCCTTCCGGCGTGCGCGTCGAGATTTTTTACGGGCCCAGGGTGGAGTTCGAGAAGCCCTTCCTTTCAGCCCGTTCGGTTTCCGGCTTCGTCACCGGCGAACAGGGGCTGGGGCATGGGGTGATCTGCGTGCCCGACATTGCGGCAGCCAGGCATTTCTACGAGGACCTGCTGGGTTTCCTGATCAGCGACTACATCAATATGGAACTGGCGCCGGGCTTCAGTCTTGATCTCGTCTTCCTGCACTGCAATCCGCGCCATCACACACTTGCGCTGGCGCCCATCAAGACGCCCAAACACCTCTTTCACTTCATGCTGCAGGCAAAGAATCTGGACGATGTCGGCTCGACCTATGATCTGGTGAAGGAACGCGGCATCAAGCTGGGCATGGATCTTGGCAAGCACACCAATGACCATATGGTCTCGTTCTACATGCGCTCCCCATCGGGCTTTGAGGTGGAATACGGATGGGGCGCGCGCGTCATCGACGACGCCACCTGGCGTGTCACGCAGCACAATTCCGGCAGCATCTGGGGTCATAAACGCGCCGGGTGATCATAAACAGACAACAACCGCAGGGAGCAGAAAAATGGCGTATACGGAAAAAGACACAAGCAAATTCGTGCAGGCCGGCAAGGTGCGCATGCATTACAACGAGGCGGGTTCGGGCGATCCGCTGGTCCTGATACATGGCGGCGGCCCCGGCGCGACCGGCTGGTCGAACTACCGCCGCAACGTGGATGAACTGTCCAAGCATTTCCGCTGCCTGATCATCGATCTTCCGGGCTTCGGCAAAACCGACAAGGTGCGCCCCGATACCGGTCTTTTCGCATTCTATGCGCAAACCATCCGCGCCATGCTGGACGAGTTGAAGATCGAGAAGGCGCATTTCATCGGCAACTCCCTCGGCGGCGGAACGACTCTGAAATTCGCGCTGGATTACCCCGACCGCGCCGGCAGGCTGGTGCTGATGGGACCGGGCGGTTCCGTGCCGCTGTTCACCCCCTGGCCTTCCGAGGGCATCAAGCACCTGTTCAGCTTCTACGAAGGCGAAGGCCCCACCATGAAGAAGCTGAAGGATTTCGTCGAAATCATGGTGGTGGACAGATCGGAACTGACGGAGGAGCTGTATCAGGAGCGCTTTGCCTCCGCCACCGATCCGGAGACCGTGAAGAATCCGCCGCTGCGCATTCGTGGAGGGCTTCCTCTGGAGGAATTGTGGAAGGAAAATCTGGCCGGGCTCAATCATGACGTATTGCTGATCTGGGGCCGTGAAGACCGGGTGATTCCGCTCGATATGTCTTTCTTCCTGCTCAACCGGATCCGGAAGGCGCAACTGCATGTCTTCCCCAATTGCGGCCATTGGGCGCAATGGGAAAAGGCGCCTGAATTTAACCAGGTCGTCACCGGCTTTATCAAGGGCTGAGGGTTGGCTGGGCGTTTCCGCCTGCGTGCGGAAACGCCCAAAGCCACGCGGGCCGCAATTGCGGCGCCACACGCCAACATCTTCAAGCACATGGCTCCGGAAGAACATGACATCCAAAGTTGACTGCGCCATCATCGGTTCCGGCAATATCGGCACCGATCTGATGATCAAG
>DMKG01000247.1 GCA_003454415.1 Alphaproteobacteria bacterium | reverse complement strand
CTCTACGACAAGGCGCAGGAAGGACATTACAATTTAATCAGTGCACTGCATAAAACGCTTCGGGGGTCCGACGCCGATGCGGCGCTTTACTATCTGGCGCGGATGCTGACAGCGGGAGAGGATCCGCTCTATATTGCACGGCGGATGGTGCGCTTTGCGGTAGAGGACATCGGCATGGCGGACCCGCAGGCGCTGACCCAGGCGCTGGCGGCGAAGGAAGTCTATGATTTTCTGGGTTCGCCGGAAGGCGAACTCGGGCTCGTGCAGGCGGTGATCTATCTTGCCACCGCGCCGAAATCCAATGCGGTGTACAAGGCGTCGCTTGCAGCCAATGCGGCGGCCAAAGAGCATGGCTCGCTGCCGCCCCCGAAACATATTCTCAATGCGCCCACAAGAATGATGCGGGAGCAGGGTTATGGCGCAGGCTATCAGTATGATCACGATACGGAAGATGGTTTTTCAGGGCAGAATTATTTCCCGGAGGAAATGCCAAGACGCCAGTTTTACCGGCCAGTGAACCGGGGTTTTGAGCGTGAGGTGATCAAGCGTCTGGCCTATTGGGATGAATTGCGCGCCCGGGCCGGGAAGGATGGTTAAGTTGCAAGGCGTGACCCTTCCCGCAGGCCGGGGAACGCGCGCGCGCGCGTTTTCCCGAATGGCCGGCTTATGCTGAATCTTTACGCCGCAGTGATGGTTGGGGGAGCGCTGGGCTCATTGGCGCGCTATGTCATGATCGGGAATGCGATACGGTTTCTGGGGATTGCCTTTCCCTGGGGCACATTAGGAGTTAATGTGCTAGGCTCGTTGCTGATGGGGGCGGCGGCGGGATTTTTCGCCTCCCGCGTCCAGCCGCTTACGGGAATGCAGGCGCTGATAAGCGTTGGTTTCCTGGGCGGGTTCACAACGTTTTCGGCCTTTTCGCTGGATGTGGTGAACCTTTTGCAACGGGAACAAATCGCACTTTGCGCCGCCTATATAGCGGCCTCTGCGGGACTTTCGGTCGCGGCCCTGCTGTTAGGGCTTACGTTAATGCGCCGTCTGCTGACATAATGAAACATGAGCGCTGCTAAAATCCTTGAAGTCGAATCCGAAGAGGCCGGATTGCGGCTTGACCGCTGGTTCAGACGCCGTTTCCCCCAGCTTGCGCATGGGCGGCTGGAAAAACTGCTGCGAACGGGCCAGGTCCGGGTGGATGGCGGCAGGGCGAAGGCCGGCCTGCGCCTTGATGCCGGACAGATGGTGCGCGTCCCGCCTCTGGATCAGGTAACGGGAAACGCCGCGGCGCGGGAAGCGCCTTCCCACGCGAACATTTCGCGTGCAGATCGCGCGATGATGCAAAACGCCATACTCCATAACGACGGTGTGGTGATGGCCCTGAACAAGCCCCCTGGACTTGCGGTTCAGGGCGGATCGCGAACCGTGCGGCATATTGACGGCATGCTCGACGCCCTGCGCGGTGAAAGTAAAGAGCGCCCGCGTCTGGTGCACCGTCTTGACCGGGATACGAGTGGCGTTTTGCTGCTGGCCTGTACGGCGAATGCGGCCGCAAAACTTGCCCGTTCGTTTCAGGGCCGCGAGGCGCGGAAAATTTACTGGGCGCTGACCATGGGTGTTCCGCATCCGCGCCAGGGCCGCATCCGCGCCCCGCTGGCGAAGGTGAACATGGCGGGAGAGGGTCAGGATCAGGAACGCATCAGCGTGGTTGATGACGGGGATGCGCGCGGAAAACCCGCCGAGACGGTCTACAAGGTCATGGAAAGTGTGGGCCGTCATGTCGCCTGGGTGGCGTTCCTGCCGCTGACCGGGCGCACCCATCAGCTGCGCGCCCATGCGGCGCTGCTGGGGACGCCGATTGCCGGTGACCGCAAATATGGCGCGGAGCAGCCGCTGCCCTCAGGGCTGGCGCAAAAACTTCATCTGCATGCGCGTTCGCTTGAAATTCCGCATCCCAATGGGAGGATCCTCTCTGTCACCGCGCCGCTTCCGCAACACATGCGCGAGACCTGGAAGTTTTTTGGCTTCAACCCCAATCTTGCAGAGGATCCTTTCGCGGAGCTGGACCCATGAAGCGGGGAGCCCGGCTGCTCATCCTCTCGATGGTCCTTACCGGCGGGCTGGCGGCTGGCCTGACTTCCCTGGTGCTTTATCTGCGTTCGTCCGCCATCGACCTTTCAACTCTGCGCGAGCCCATTACCCGTCAGTTAAAGGCGGTGACGGGACGCGATGTTAAAATCACGGGAAAGATTTCGCTTGGGCTCTCCCTCATTCCAACCCTGGATGTGGAAGGAATGCAGATCGAGAATGAGCCGTGGGGAAAGGCTGACTATTTTCTGAGGGTGGGAGAGGCGCGCATCCGCGTTCATCTCATGCCCTTGCTGCGAGGCAGGGTCGAAATAGCCTCAGTCAGCGCAAAGCATGTGCAGGGGCATCTGGAGAGCGATGGTGAAAAGCGGCGCAACTGGAATCTGCTGGCCGAGGCCGTGACCCAGACAGGCGAAGCGGCGGCGATTCCTGAAATCGGCAAGGTTGAATTCACGGACATAAAGGTGGATTACCGTGAACTGGGCGAGAAAGCCGCGCGCTTCAGCCTTCATCTTGACACGGCCTCTCTGAAGAATGACGAGGAGAATGGCATCGGAAGTTTCGAGTTGAGCGGAAAACTGAATGAAGACACGATCAGTGTAAGCGGGCAGACCGCCCCTTTGTTCACCGTCAGCCCCGAACAGCCGCGCCAGTTTGACGCCCGGATTGAAATTTCAGACATCCAGTTAAGTCTGGACGGCAGCGTGAAATTTCCCTTCGAGGAATTCACCTATGCCGATTTTTCCCTCGAAGCCCCAAAAGGCTTTACGGCGATCGCGTCTTCCTTGGGCGTGGAGTTGCCGGATTATGGCCCGGTGCAGATTGCAGGAAACATAACCCCTTTTGGCGAGGAGCTGCATTTCGGCAATATGACGGCCAAATCGGGCGACAGCGATGTCAACGGTTTCGTCATCGTGAGAATGGAGCAGCCGCTCCGCCTGCGCGGTGAACTCCGTTCCAAATTCATGGATCTTGATCCGTACCTTCCAGAGACGCCGCCGACAGAGGGAAGAATTTTTTCGGCCGATGAATTCGTGATCAGTTTTCCCGAAGCCGGGGATTTCCGTCTGAAGCATCAGGCGGAGAAGCTGAAGGTTTTCGATCAGGAATTTGCGAATTCGGAAATTGAGGCGCATTTAAACAGTACGGGGCTGCTGATATCGCGCATGGATGCGGATTATGCGGGTGGACGGCTGGTCAACAGCATGAATATCAGACCGCAGGGAAATGACCTTGTCTTCGGCCTGAACCATCAGGTCCGCGGCGTTGATCTGATAGCGCTGATCGAAAAAAATGACTGGCCGAACTATGCGCAAGGAAAGATTACCGCAATATTCGAAGGAGAAAGCCGCGGGGCGTCGGCCGCAGCGCTGGCAGCCAGATTAAACGGGCGTCTGTTTGCCGAGATCACAGAGGGCGCCATTCCCATAAAACTGTCCACCATGTTATCGGGCAGCATAAAGAACCTGTTCGCCTCATTCAAAAACATGTTCTCTGGAAAGGATATGGAGGCGGCGATCGAGTGCGGATTTGCGGGATTCGCCATCCAGGATGGGGTTGCCGGGAACAAGGCCCTGCTGATCATGACTGACAAGGCGGTGATGACGGGTAAGGGAGACATTGATTTGCGAAAGGAATACCTGAATTTTCGCCTCTCTCCCAGATCCCGGGACCCGGAGCTGATCAATCTCGCCGTGGATGTGGAGATAGAGGGGCCGCTGGTTGCGCCAGAATTCAGGCTGAACAAGGGTTCGGTCGTGAAATCCGTTGGCGCGACGGCTGGCAAGACCGCACTCGGGGTGGCGCTGGGGCCTTTGGGCGTGCTGCTGGGGGCGGCGGGTTCAGTGATGACCGGAGGAAACGCCGCAAAGGTGCAATGCGAGGACAGGCGCGAGAAGGTCTATCAGGATTTACAGAAGACCGGCCCCTGGCCAGAATTGCAGGCGTTAGAATGAAACGCTTTTATAAAAAGGCGGTGGCGATGCCTGCGGAAGGCGGGTTTTGCGTTGCGCTGGATGGCAAGCCCATACGCACGCCCGGGGGCGTCACTGTCCTGATGCCGCATCGGGCGCTGGCCAATGCCCTGGCGGCTGAATGGGAGGCGCAGGCCGACGAGATGAAACCCGCATTGATGGAAATCAATCAATTGGTTAACAGCGCCATTGACCGGATTGCCGTCAATCCGGCGGCGATGGTTGAGGAGATCGCCGCTTATGCCGGCTCCGATCTGCTCTGTTATCGCGCCGAGGCCCCGGCGGAACTGTGCACGCGCCAGCAGGAGGCATGGGACCCGCTGCTGGACTGGGCTGAGACCCGGTTTGGGGTGCGTTTCGCTGTGACTACGGGGATTATCCCCGTAAGCCAGGATGCTCTTGCCTTGCAAAGGATAAAGGCGGTTATCGGTCAGGATGATCCCTTTCAGCTCAGCGCGCTCAGGGCCGTGGCGGGGCTTGGGGGATCCCTGATCCTGGCTATGGCATCAATATGAGCGATCCG
>DMKG01000203.1:5057-5476 GCA_003454415.1 Alphaproteobacteria bacterium | reverse complement strand
GCGGAATTGATCGAAACGCCGTTTTCGAACAGCGCCCAGGTCAGATCATGCAGCAGTCCGGGCCGGTCGCGGGCCGTTACCTCGATCATCGTCGCGGTGTTGGAGGCCTCATTGTCGAACAGCACCTGGCTTTGCACGGTGAAAGCCGCCTCACGTTTCGGCTGCTTACGCTTCGCCGCCAGCGCCCGCCGGGGATGATGGCGCCCATCCAGGGTTTTGTGCAGGATTTCATCGAGGCGTTTAAGTTTCTTCTCCTCCGTCAGAGGTCCTCCCTCCGTGTCCTGCACCAGGAAGGTGTCCAGCGCCATGCCGTCGGAAGTGGTGAAGATCTTGGCGTCCACGATACTTGCTCCGGCAGAGGCGAAAGCGCCCGCCACCCGCGCGAACAGGCCGGCGTGATCCGGGGCGTAAAGAACGAA
>DMKG01000203.1:420-4854 GCA_003454415.1 Alphaproteobacteria bacterium | reverse complement strand
AATAAAGAACGATTTCGGTCACGCCGCGCGCCGGATCCACTTCGCAGTGCATGTGAAAAGGTTCTCTTTCAGGCTGCGCCGCCATGATCAGCCGCGCATGCTTCTCGTGGACAGCCGCGTCGCCCGAGAGCCAGTAAGGGGGATAGTGCATCGCCAGTATGCGTTCGCGCTGCTCGTCCGTGAAATCGCCCAGGCGCGCCGCCAGCTGCGCCTTGGCGCCCGCGATGCGTTCGCCGCGCTTGGCGGCGCCGTGCCCGCCCGACAACAGGCTTTCCGCCTCATCATATAGCTGGCGAAGCAGCTGCCCCTTCCAGCTGTTCCACACGCCGGGTCCAACCGCCCGGATGTCCGCAACTGTCAGCACCAGCATCAGGCGCAGCCGTTCCAGGGATTTGATCTCTTCCGTGAATGTAGCCAGCGTGCGAGAATCAGATATATCGCGTTTCTGGGCCACATCGCTCATCAGCAGATGATTTTCAACCAGCCAGGCGGTGAGTTCCGTCTCCCCTGCGGAAAGACCCAGGCGTGGACATAATTCCCGCGCAACGGCGGCGCCGGCGGAGGAATGGTCTTCCGGGCGGCCTTTGGCGATGTCATGCAGCAAAACGCTTAAATAGAGAACCTCGCGTTTCTGCACCCGCCGCACGATCTCCGAGGCAAGCGGGTGATCATCGGCAAGGGCGCCTGTTTCTATTCTGGACAGAATGCCGATGGCCCGGATCAGGTGCTCATCGACGGTGTAACTGTGATACATATTAAACTGCATCATGGCGACCACGCGCCCGAAATCCGGGACGAAGAGCCCAAAAACCCCCGCTTCGTTCAACCGCCGCAGCGTGGTTTCCGGGTCCTTGCGCGAACATAGCATTTCCAGAAAAAGCCGGTTCGCCTCCGGATTCGCGCGCAGACCGTCATCGATCAGATTCAGCGAACGGGTAACCAGCCTTAACGCCTCCGGATGGATGTCCAGGTCGTTGTGCTGGGCCGTGTGAAACAGAAGCAGCAGGTTCACGGGATTACCTGTGAAAACCGTGTCGCTTGTGACATTGAGGCGTCCGCCTTCCGCCTCGAATCCCTCCAGCATTTTGGCGCGCCGGCCAAAGCGGGGCAGAAAACGGCTGAGCTTCGCCGGTTTCCTGTGCTGTTCTTCCAGCAGGGCGCAGAATATCCGGGTAAGGTCCCCCACTTCCTTTGCGGTCTGGAAATAGTCCTTCATGAACCATTCCACCGCCGAAAGCCCGTCATGCGCCTTATATCCAAGACGCTCCGCTATCGCCGGCTGCACGTCAAAGGACAATCGCTCCACAGGGCGGCCGGTCAGAAGATGCAGGTGGCAGCGCACAAGCGAAAGAAAATCTTCCGCATGCTGAAAGCTTTTATATTCGGAATTTGTCAGCACGCCAAGATCGATTAGTTCGCTTGCTTCCTCGATGCCGTAAATGTATTTGCCAATCCAGTAAAGCGTGTGCAGATCGCGCAGGCCGCCCTTTCCATCCTTGACGTTTGGCTCCACCAGATAGCGTGTTTCACCCTGGCGCAGATGCCGTTGATTGCGCTCTTCCAGTTTTGCGTCCACGAAGCCGGTAGTGTTGTCAGCGGCGACGTCGGCGCTGTAACGTTTTTTGAGTTCGCCGAAGAGGCTTTCATCTCCGCAAAGATAGCGGCTTTCCAGCAACGCCGTGCGTATCGTGGTGTCGTCTTTCGAAAGCCGGATGCATTCATCCACAGAACGGGTGGCGTGGCCCACCTTGAGGCCCAGATCCCACAGGACATAAAGCACGAATTCAACCACGCTCTCGCCCCACGGGGTCTGTTTGTACGGCCGCAGGAACAGGAGATCGATATCGGACTGCGGCGCGAGCCCGCCACGCCCGTAACCCCCCACAGCGGCGACGCTGAGCCGTTCCGAACTGGTAGGGTTCGTTGCGCGGCTTATCCAGCGGGTAGCATAATCAAACAAGGCCTGAATGATGTGATCCTGGCAGAGACAGAGGGCGCTGGCAGCCGCAAACCCGCCCGCACCCGCATCCAGCGCCGTTTCCAGCGACTGCAAGGTTTGCGCGCGCGCAGTTTTCAGGGTTTCGACCAGACGGCGGTTGCGATCCGCATCGCTTGCGTCCTCATCGGCGCCGATGGCGCCCAGAGCCCTGGCCAGGTCCTCGCGCGAGGCGACCTCGATCACTGCGGAAGAGAGTGTAGAGACAGGTTCGTTTGGCATGATAGGCCTTATCGCATGGGATTTTCAGGCATGGGCCCTGTTTAATCCAAAAGCCCGTGTAATTGGTAAATGATTTGCAGCGCCTCCCGTGGGGAGAGCGCGTCGGGATTGACGGCTTTCAAAATGGATATAAGCTTATCCGCGCTGTTTTCAGCCGGTGTTGGGCTTGACGGATGGAACAAAGGCAGGCTGTCGGCGGCCCGGGCTGCTTTTCCCCCCGCATTCTCGCTTTCCAGCAATTGCAGCACAGCCTCCGCTCTTTCCAGAACAGCAGGCGGTAGCCCGGCCAGCCGCGCCACATGAATCCCATAGGAACGGTCAGCCACCCCCGCAACCACTTCATGCAGGAAAATCACATCCCCCTGCCACTCGCGCACCCGCATGGTGACATTCGCCATGGCGGGCAGGCTGGCCGAAAGCGCGGTCAGTTCGTGATAATGGGTCGCGAACAGGGCGCGGCAGCGGTTGACCTCATGCAGATGCTCCAGCGTGGCCCAGGCGATCGAAAGCCCGTCATAAGTGGCCGTGCCCCGGCCGATCTCATCGAGGATCACGAGAGAGCGGGGCGTCGCCTGATTCAGTATGGCGGCGGTTTCCAGCATTTCGATCATGAAGGTGGAGCGTCCCTGCGCCAGATCGTCGGCCGCCCCGACGCGGCTGAACAGACGGTCGGCGACCCCGATATGCGCGCTCTCCGCCGGCACATAGGCGCCCATCTGCGCCAGTATCAGGATCAGCGCGTTCTGGCGCAGAAAGGTGGACTTTCCCGCCATATTGGGGCCGGTCACCATCCATAGCCGCCTGCCGTTATCATCGGCGGTGAGATTGCAGTCATTCGCAACGAAAGGACCCGCATTCTTCTGTTGCAGCGCCGTCTCCACTACCGGATGCCGCCCGCCGTTAATCTCCAGGGCAAGGCTGTCATCGATGCGCGGGCGTGCATATCGCGCCTGATGCGCGAGTTCCGCCAGACCGCACGCCACATCCAGCTCCGCCAGCGCGGCGGCGGCGCGCAGGCAGGCCGCCCCGCGCCCCAGCGCCTCGTCCAGCAGCTCCTTCCACAACGCCAGTTCTATACCCAGCGCCTGATTGGCGGCCTGGTCGATCCTGCGTTCCAGATCGCCCAGTTCGACGGTGCTGAATCGCGCGCCGCTGGCCATGGTCTGACGGTGGATGAAGGTTTCGTTCAGGGGCGGGCGAAGCAGCTTCTCGCCCTGGCTTAAACCGGTTTCCAGAAAATAGCCAAGCACGCGGTTATGCTTCACCTTTAGACGGTCAATGCCGCTGAGCCTGCGGTATTTGTCCTCAAGGCCTGCGATCACCCGCCGGCTTTCACTCGCGAGCATGCGGAGTTCATCCAGTCCCGCGTGATAGCCCTGCGCGATGAAGCCGCCATCCTGTAAGGTGAGCGGCGGTTCAGGGTTCAACGCTTCGCTCAGCCGGGCGATCAGAGCTTCCTGATGGCCGAGATCGGGCAGCAGGCGCGCCAGATCCTCCGGCATGCCGCCGATCATGCCATGCGGTTCCTGCAGCCGCAGTTTCAGGCCCGAGGCGCAGGTCAGCGCATCCCGAACGGCGAGAAGATCGCGCGGCCCCCCCCGGCCAAGGGAAAGCCGCGCCAGCGCCCGTTCCAGATCCGGCGCCCTGCGCAATCCGCTGCGGATGGCCTGCCGGACATCCGGATCCTCAAGAAAATGCGTCAGCACGTCCTGGCGGCGCCGGATGGCGGCTGCATCCGTCAGCGGAGCGTTCAGCCGCGCCGCCAGCAGCCGCGCGCCAGCCCCCGTCACGGTGTGGTCGATCGCCGCCAGCAGACTGCCCTTGCGTGCGCCGCCAAGGGTTTGCGTCAGTTCCAGATTGCGCCTTGTGGCGACGTCAATCGCCAGAATCCCGCCCTGGTGCGTTTGGGCAGGCGGGCGCAATAAGGGCAGACGTCCCTTCTGAGTCAGTTCCACATAACCCGCCAGCGCGCCGCAAGCCGCCAGTTCCGCACGGCTGAAATTCCCGTAACCATCCAGCGCGCCGACCCTGAACAGGGCCGTCAGCCGCCGTTCTCCCGCTACGCTGTCGAAATAATTCGCGGGCAGCGGCGTGACGCCCGCCCCCTCCACTCCCAGGCTGGCAAGACGATTCTTTTCCTCCAGCAGGCGTTCGGACACCAGCACTTCGCGGGGGGCGAGCCTTGCGATCTCTCCCGCCACACGCAGGAAGGGCAG
>DMKG01000203.1:0-140 GCA_003454415.1 Alphaproteobacteria bacterium | reverse complement strand
GTGGAAATATCGCACCACGCCAGCGCCCATTCCCGCGCTGCGCCCGCCCCCGCTGACGCCAGCGCCAGCAGGTAATTATGCGCCCGCGCATCGAGCAGGCTGTCCTCGGTCAGTGTGCCGGGGGTGACGAGGCGCACCAC
>DMKG01000236.1:6154-8025 GCA_003454415.1 Alphaproteobacteria bacterium | reverse complement strand
GGTTCGTTGGCCAGGTCATGAAATCCATGGGCGGCAAGGCAAACCCGCAGATGTTGAATGACGCGCTGCGGCGGAAATTCGGGTTGTGAAGCGCCGTGCGCATGCGATGTGCGCATGCGATCATCATGCTGAAGGAGGCGCCGATTCTGTAGCGCAGACGAGATGAATCGGGTTTTTTCTTTTTCTGGAATCTGCGAATCATTTGCTCTGTAACGGCGCCGGCGCCCTCAAAAAGAATCCCGGCAATAAAAATTTATGCGGGTGTTGCTTTCTGGCCGCACCCCTTTCCGGACGGCGCGCAATTTCCGCCCGTTAGCCGGATAATGTCTGACCGCCCCCTGCATGAATCCTGTTCATGATCGAAAGCTACGGTCTGAGGTCTGCTGTGTCAGACCGTTCAGAATGGGGAGTTTTCGTAATTAAACCGGGCTCTGGCGCGCCATCCAGGATGTTCTGGAATTCATTTTCGTTATGGATTCTGATTATGGAGTGGCGCTCATTTTGTCTGCATCGGGTTGCGGCCTTCATTTTTCAATCAATCTCTTCTTTTGTCCGGAAAGGGAAAGAATGGCGGAAAAGCAGGCTTTCTATCGTCCTCATTAAGAATTTATTGGTAAATGCGGCTGTTAATACATATCTGAGCCGCCGGGAATTATTCATCAGGCAAAAATATACCGTATACGGATGAATAATCTGGATGCTCTCGGCATGAGAACACAGCCGGTCTTGTCAGCCTGCGTTCGTGGTGTCGATTTTTGATCCAGTCTCAGCCATGACTGGCGGGAGTGGGCAAGGCGTTAAAGCGCCGTTAAGAAAAAAGCGCGACGCCGTTTGTTTGGGCCAGCAAACCCGCGGCAGGATGCTGCGAATGATTGAACGCGCAAGAGTCTGGAATGTTTTCTGTTGACTGTAGGAAGGATTAATTAGATTACGAATCACGGGTCTGGTTTTCAGTCTCTGAATGGATAGCCGAGTTGGGCGGGTTTTGATCGCCCTTACGAGGCCTACAGGCAAAAGACTGGTGCGTCTTCAGATGTGGAAGATGTTCAGACAGACCATCAACCTTGAACTCGCCGGCGGCTATGGCTTCAGTTCAAGGATAGAGAGGCGGAAATGCCGGGCGCAAGACCGGGCCCTGTCTTTCCACATGGATCGGATAGGGATTTTCGCTCATGTACTTCACCGGGTCCGAGAGTCGTGCGGTCCCACACACTAGAGAGGATGGAAAAGTATGGCTACACGTAAACCTGCACTGAAGAGAATGTCGTCCAAAAGCAAACCGGCAGCTATGAAGACACAAGCTGCAGTTGCGAAAAAGCCTGCCGCGAAGAAGGCGGTGGTGAAGAAGCCGGCCGCCAAGAAGGCGGTGGTGAAGAAACCGGCGGCGAAAAAAGCCGCGGTGAAGAAGCCTGCCGCGAAGAAGGCGGCGGTGAAGAAACCAGCGACCAAGAAGGCCGCGGTGAAGAAGCCGGTCGCCAAGAAGACCCCTGCGAAAAAGCCTGCAGCCAAGAAAGCCGCAGTGAAGAAGCCGGCGACCAAGAAGGCCGCGGTAAAGAAACCTGCGGCAAAGAAAGCCGCGGTGAAGAAACCGGCGGCCAAGAAGGTGGCGGCCAAGAAGGCTACGGTGAAGAAATAAGCATACAGGCTGGCGTCATCCGTCAGCATGCGCGTGAAAGTCATGGCCAGTAATACGGGCGACCCGGCCTTATGGCCGATTGGTCCGTCTTGCTGGCCAGCGTTTTCCTGATTTATTATTGAAATAAATCTGCTGCTGCGCGGCAGGCGCAAAACCGGGAAGCCAAAACCGGAAAATGGCGGCTAGGCCTGTCCTCGCGCGGCTTTGAGCTGCGCCCGTACATCGGCGGGGCTGG
>DMKG01000236.1:0-5943 GCA_003454415.1 Alphaproteobacteria bacterium | reverse complement strand
GGGCTGGCGAGCGAACCGCCAGCGTTCCGGATCGCCTTTGCCGCATCCGCTGTGATTTCGGCATTGGTTCGGGGCGAGCCATGCCGCGCGTCTTCAAGACCTACCCGTACATGTCCTCCTAAAGCGACCGTCTCGGCCAGAATCGGCGACAGATCCACATCCAGCCCGGCAATCATCCAGGGGGCGTCTGGCGCTTCTTCTTTCAGCAATTCATGGAAGGCGGTGAGGCCGTATTTGCGTGGCGGATAGCTGAAGGTGAAGTTGTCGGAAAACATCAGCCGGTAAATGGGCTGACCGGCATGCGGCTGTTCGGCGGCGAGTCTTGCGCCCATTCGGATAAAACCCGGCTCGTAACACGCATAGGCCATGGGCATGCCGAGAGCGGCTGCAATACGCAGGCCGGCGCGGATATGGGTTGGAGTATTGGCGTACAGGAAGCCGTCCCGTCCTCCTTTCAATTCCCGTTCATGGGCGAAATTCATGGAGCCGGGGTCGAGCGCGCCCCATTCGGCAAGACCCCTGTCCGCCAGTCCCTGCAGTGCGGCAAAGCGTGCTTCAGCGCCTCCGGAGCTGTCGATATCCGCGCTGCCGTCCGCCGGCAGGGTGGGATAGACGATTGCATCGCTTCTTTCCCGGATGCCAGCGACGATGGCGGCATAAAGCTCCGGATCGTCTTTTTGCTTTCCCGTCGCCTCGTCATAGGCATGGAAATGGATGATCGCCGCACCCGCATCGATACAGGCCAGCGCATCACTCACGATTTCCTTGACGGTTACGGGCAGATGCGGCTGCACCCGTTTGCCCCATGGGCCATTCACCGCAACTTCCAGCCAGGTCTTGTGAGTCATGATCAGGTTCTCCTGCAGCAGGGTCCATTTGATTTGGATACAGGACTACAGCACCTTGCCGGTTTTGTAGGCAAGTATAAATGAAACCCCTGATAGATCAGGCAAAGGCGTTGGGTATAACCTTTCCCTTCATCATCTTTTGCAGCTCCATTGGCGCCTCGACCTGGAAATGCGCCAGCAAGGTCGGTAGAACGTCCAGGATCGAAACCCTGTCGTCATGCGGTTGCCGGCGCCCGGTTCCGCGCTGTATCCACAGGCAGCCGTCAGGGTGATGCCGTCCGCTCTTGGTGGCGTCGATATGATAGAAAATATCCTGGAAGCGCGTTTCGCGATTGCCCACCGTCATCATTGCGGGCTCTGGCTGGAATGAGCGCACGCTGCATCCAAAATAAAGGGAGTGGTCATCCGCCTCGTCAAATCCAAATACCTGCCGGCCGTCCAGCCGCAGGGAAGCAAGCTTTGCTTGCGCATCTTCCTTTGCGGCATTGCTGTCAAAGGTAAGCTGATACTGATGCGTCATGGTGGGCTGCACGCTTCTGTAGGAAATCCCCAGATCCTTCAGAAGGGATTCGATCTTGCGCACACGGTAAAAATGCTGACCGCCGATCCCCTCATATTTCAGGAACGGCTGCTGACTCAGCGCCGTTGCGAAAACAATCCTCGCATGCTGCTGCTTCGCCAGGCGCATCATCTGTCCAAGCAATGCATCTGTTTCTTTATATCCGAACAAAATGGCGTCGCCATAGCGCTTCTGATTCTGCTCGGATGACTTGATCTGAAAGGCCTCTGGCTCCATTTCACGCCAGTAGGCATGCTGCAAATGCGCGACGCTGTTTGCGAAGAATGTAGAAAAATGCGGTTTCATCGATAATTGATAGTGCCGGAAGACGTCAAATTGCAGCCTGTCAAGCAGCGCCACGCGACGCCAGTGCTCCGCGGGATCCACCAGTTTCTCGGTTCCCAGCTGTTTGAGGATGCTGAAGACGGTTGCAGGGGTCAGTCCGTGCGTAACCAGGAAGCCAAGAAATTTTGCGTAATCTCCCATTCCCAACCCGGTGCTGTCATTCGTGTATTCCTGTACATTTGCAGCGACAAAGCTGTGAAATGCATTCAGATTATCAGGACTTGCCCGTTCCGACGTGCACCAGGGATCAGGAAGGTAATAGGAGCCGGGCGCGTCAAATCGCCTGGCGTTCATGCTTCCGCAATTGCCAACCCGGTATCCAGCCGCGATGAGCAGGCGCCAGATATCGGCATGGCCTGCGCGTGGACCGTCCGTCAGGTGAAAGATTCCATGCTGTTCATAACTCAGGCCTGTATGCATGGAATACCACTGAATCCAGGGCTCCAGATACAGCGGATCCTCCACGTCCACATTGGTGATGTAGATTTGGGACGTGTCATGCAGCGCCTTGAAGTTCGGAAGTTCGCCAGCGCGCATCCAGTTGTCCAGCAGACGCGGGCACAATTCATTGAATTCAAGAAATATTATGGGACAGGACGCCTGAGTCCCGGGCATCGTCCGGGGATTCGCCCTTTCAGCGACAGGCTTTTCAAATGCGGCCAATGGGTTGAGGGAGGCAGGCGTCAAGTCTATTGCAGAGTTTTTTGGCATATCGGTTATTCCTCAATGATTAGACGCGGGTATCATTAACCGGATTTCATTGCACTTATGTGGTCATGACCAAAGGAAAGAAGCTGGAGGATGAATCTGCGTATGCAGGTCGGGTTAACGGCAGACAGACATTAACAAAAAAGTGCTGGTTATACGGTATAGACGATACAAGCAGCCTTACAGTCAGTAAAGATGCGCCTGTTTTTTTGGGCGTCCAAGTCAGGATATCACACATTGTGCCGGCGTCTTGTTATTCCCGGGAAAAATCCAGGTCGCCAACATCTATAATATTAGGAAAAATTTCGGCGAGAATACATGATTAATATATTACAAAGCGCAATTCTTATTAAGATATATACTTTAATTCAAATGATTATTAATAATCATTCATTTTAAAATTGAAGATCGCCATGCCGAATACTGCCGACAAATTTTACCGCTGGAGAGCATGCATTGGAGTTCCTCTTACGCATCGGCGTGAAATGAAAGAGGTCAAGATCGATGAAGGCAACTGGCGGCGACAGGATTCCGGTGTGGACTAAGGATTTGAAAATCGCTTCCGGCCATACCGCATCATAGGGCTTGTTTCAAACACGCGACGCGGGCAGTGAACCAGAGATATCCGCATCACAAAGGGGACCAGTTTGGGCACATTTACAATCACACGCGCGGAATACCGGGCGGAGCAGCAGAACGCATTACGTCTAAAGCACCTGCGCAATGGTTTCACCCTGGCCGACAGCCGCCGTTTCAAGGACTGGAATCTGAGCTTCTATACCCGCATCGGGCGCCAAAATTCCGCATTTTACGATCGCGGAGAGGCGGGCTTCATTGGCGTCGCCGGCTCCATGATTTTCGATGGCCTGACAGGTAAAGAAGCAGCGGCGGCGCTCTTTGACTCCTTCGACGGCATTACGGTCGATTGGCGCAGGACCCATGGCGGCTTTACAGTGATAATGCAGAAATTTGGCCGCCTCTTTGTATTTGGCGACAGACTCGGACTGAACAAGATTTATCTCGATACCGCGGGAAACTGCGTCTCGAATTCATTTTTATCTGTCCTGGAACAGATCGGGCGCTGTACGCCCGACCCGGTGGGGGCGCATATCTATGCCTGGTTGAGTCTGATTTACGGGGACCGCACCTTTATTTCCGAAATCCGGCCCGCCAGCCCTAATTCTCTGATCGAGCCCGGAAAAACCCTGAATATCCGGCAGCTCTCCCTGCCCATTGACCGAAGCCTTGCGGACTGGCCGCTCGACGAGGCGCAATCGGCGGAATTCTTTCTGGAACGGTTGAGAAAATTGTTCGCAATCTTCGCCCGCAGCTTCAAGGGCAGGGTCAACTGCTCCCTTTCTGGCGGCTATGACTCGCGTTTTGTCATGTGCCTGCTGCTGGATGCAGGCATCAAGCCCTCGCTTTACGTGTATGGCGCTCCCTCGGATCCTGATGTGATCATCGCGAAAGAACTGGCCGCCATAGCCGGTCAGGAGATCGAATGGGTGCATAAGGAGGCCGCATCTCTTCCCGCCATGCAGGAATGGCCGGATCAACTTGACGCCGTCAGTTTTGCTCTGGATGGTTGGACCAATGGGGGGATTATCACGCAGGGTATTTCCGATCTCGCCACCCGTCTTTCCCGTTCCCAAGACGATCAGGTTCTGATGCTGGGCACCGCAGGGGAGATATTCCGCAATTTCTTTTATCTGCCAGACCGGGCCATCAGCCTGGAACGGTTTATCCGCGCCATGTATTGCCGTTTCGATCCTGCTGCATTCGGGCCGGATTTTTCGGTCGGGGATTATCGGGCGGCGTTACGTGACGATGTGCAAAGCGTGACGGGCGTCACCTCGGATAGAATGGACCGCAGACAGATCGAGATGATCTATCCTCTGTTGCGGGCGCGTTATATGTTCGGACGCGATATGGTCATAAATCAGCGTTTCGGCTGGTCTTTCAGTCCTTTCCTGGAGCCGGCGATTTTCGAGGGCGCGCACAACCTGCCACTGAAATTCAAAACGCTAGGCAATCTGGAAAGCCGGATGATCCGGATGCTCAATCCGCAACTGGCGGCATGTCCCAGCGCCTATGGCCACTCCTTTACCGAGCCGACGCCGATCGCCAGCAAATTACGCTATTACGTACAGGATCATTACAGACCCCTCTGGTTGAGGGAAAAATCGTACCGGTTCCAGCACCGCAAGCCTGAAAATCTGCCTGCGATTCTGCAGGGCGGGTATCTGAAATCCATCATCGATCCGGAATATCCCTTTATGCGCCGCCTGTTCAATCTGGCCCGCGTTTATGACGCTGGGGCGATGAACCGCATCACCACCATGGAGTATCTGCTGCAGAAAGCCAATGGCTGAAGCGCCACGCGCCCCCTCGCCGGGCATAAAGATTTCCTGGCTGATGATCCAATCTTGACAGTTTTCCGCTGCGGCTGTGAAATACTCCTCAAGAAACCAATCGAATGAGGGAGGAGGACGGCATGCGTGATGGATACAAGATCGTCGATACGGACTGTCATCAGATGGAAAATCAGTCAGTCTGGTCCGATTACATCGATGCGCCATTCAAGGGAAGGGAGCCAAAGCCTGCGGAATACAAGGGCCGTAAACTTTTCTGCGTCGAGGATGAGCCCGTACAGCCGCCGGAAGAAGAAGGCCATTATCCCATGCATGCGCCGGAATTTCTCGATGCGGTAAACAAGGCGATGCAGCGGTTCAAGCGCACCCGTGACGCGAAATTCAGCGCCGATAGCCGCCTCCAGGATATGGACGAAGAAGGTGTCGATATCCAGGTCATGTATCCCACCATCGGCGGCCAGATACTGGGGCGGGAATTCAAGGACCCCGAATTGCTGGCGGCCATCTGCCGCGCCTACAATGACTGGAGCCGGGAATACTGTTCGAAGGACGCGAAGCGTCTGCGCTGGGCGGCGATGCTTCCGCTGCAGGCCCCTGACCTTGCGATAGAAGAGGCCAAACGCGCCGCCGCTAATGGGGCCGTCTCTTTTTATGTGCGTCCCAATCCGGTATGCGGCCGCAATCTGCACCACAAGGATTACTGGCCGCTATGGGGCGTGGTCGAAAAACTGAACAAGCCGCTCAGTCTGCATGACAGCGGATCGCCGCGCATTCCTTCTTATGGCGACCGGATGGAATCCCATACCGCTGGACATATTCTTTCCCATCCTTTCGAGGCGATGTCGGCCATGGCGGGGCTGATCTGGTTCGGGGTCGCGGAAAATTTTCCGAAACTGCGCATCGTCCATGTGGAGGCGGATGCGGGCTGGACGCCCTATTGGCTGCAACGCATGGAGCAGCATTATGATTTTTCGGGCAAGGCCGAACATCCCGACATGCTCAAGACGCCGACCGAATATTTCAAGCAGAACTTCTTCGTTGCGGCGCGGGGCGATGAACGCACGATGGCGGCTGCGGTTGATCTGGTTGGCGAGGATTATTTCCTGTTCAA
>DMKG01000111.1:2258-9541 GCA_003454415.1 Alphaproteobacteria bacterium | reverse complement strand
TCCTCCAGATGCGCCGCCAATGGTCGCATGAAGGAACGCTCCCGCGCATTCATCGGGTCAAAAATCGCGATGCGGGGTTTGGCGGGCATGGGAGAGGGGTCCAGATTGACAGGGAAGACCACCCTATCAGCAGCAGGGTTAATGGAAGGTTTCCGCCCCGTATGCATTACTGCCGTGGTGATGGCGCGGGCTTGCCGAACAAATAACCCTGCCCCAGATCCACGCCCAGATTTTTAAGGGATTTCGCCTGTTTTTCCTCTTCCACGAATTCCGCCACCGTGCGCACGCCTATTTCCTTGCACAGGCTGGCAATGGCCCGGATGAACGCCTGATCGCGCTGGGAACGCAATACGTCGCGCACATAAATCCCATCGATCTTCACATATTCGACCTCGAACATGCGCAGGTAATTGAAGTTGGATTCCCCGGCCCCAAAATCATCCAGGCAAATGCGGAAGCCATCCTTGCGCAGGCGCTGAATGGTCCGGGCTACGACGGCATAATCCTTGATCCGCGCCGACTCGGTAATTTCCAGCAGAACCCTTTTCCGGTTTTCGCCAAGCTTGGCGAACATCTGGCGCATGACGGAGATGAATATGCTGCTTTCAAGTGAGCCCGCGGAAAGATTCATCGCCACGTCCACCGGCATTGGCTCAAGGCTGTTCAGATTGACGAATTCGATGATTTTCTGGCAGATCGCAAAGTCCAACTCATGCGCCAGGCCGATCTGTTCGGCGAATACAATCATTTCATATGGCGACGCGCCATCCGCGAAACGCGCCAGGGCTTCATAATGATGCGGCGCCCGGGTCTGCAGATCGACGATCGGCTGGTAATTCAGCTCTACGCGTCTGCCATTGATGTCGCCGCGTAAATTCGTGATGCGCGCAACCGTATCTTCAATACAGGCGGAAAGACTTTCCTGGAGGCTGGTGATATTGAAATTGACGCCCCCCCGGTCTGCAAACCGGTTCACCGCATAAACCAGCGCGCGGGCCGATTCTTCCGGGCTCAGGCCATTCGAAGATAGAGCGACGGGCGCAATGATGGCGCCTACCCCTTTTTCCTCCAGGCCGTTTTCATTGATCAGCTGATTGATCGAATTCTGTAAGGCCTGATTATCGGCCGCTTCTTCCTGGATCAGACCAAAACGGTCCGTATCCAGTTGTCCAACGCCGTCGCTCGCCTGCGATAATAGCAGGCTTTCGATTTCGGCGCGTAATTTGCTGGCGGTGGCGTCGTCTCCGGCGCTGGACAGGGCGTCAAGGCCCGGCACCTCGATCAGCGTCAGATGGGCCTCGGCGCCTGCTTCCTGGGCGGCTTTCAACCGCTGGCTTGCCAGACTGGCGAAACTTTCGCGGTCTGGCAGAGCGGGTTTTTGTCCGGCCGCGGAAATCCCGGTATTTTCTCCGGCGCCGGTCTGCCTGCTCAGGGCGCTATAGAGCTTGATCAGTTCATGTTCACGCCGGCGCGTCTGGCGTTCGACGATTCCCAGACGCGCCGCCAGCTCCCGGTTCAGAAGTTCGAAATCCACGTCGCCGGGCAGGCTGTCGTCAACGCCCTGATCCAGATATTGCTGGCGGCGATCCTGATCCTGTTTCTGCGCCAGCAGAATAAACAGGGTGGCCTCGCATTCCCGGCTGGCGTCGCGCAAGCTTTGCATCACCTCCAGCGCGGGCATCTCTGTCAGATCCGACTGGCATAACACCAGATTGGGCTTGCCGCGCCTGGCTGCGGTCAGTCCCGAGGGCCCATTTTCCGCCACCAGTACTTCATAGCCAGCGCCAAGGAAGCGCGCCTGCATGGCGGCGCGGCGCTCCGGTCGTTCATCGATATACAGGATTTTGGCCATTGATGTGAACATAATGGCCAAATGATTAATTTTTTCTGAGCGGAGCTGCAGGAGGCGCCCATGCCGGCCATGTCCGGGCGTCCACCCCGGAGGGCTGGACAGCGGCCCCTCACCCCACCTGTTTGGTCATCTCGCGCAGCTTGAATTTCTGCACCTTGCCGGTGGAGGTTTTCGGCAGTTCCGTGAACACCACATGGCGCGGGCATTTGTAATGCGCGAGATTGTCGCGGCAATAGGCGATGACGTCCGCCTCCGTCAGGTTTTCATGACCGTTTTTGCGGGTGATGAAAGCGCAGGGGGTTTCGCCCCATTTCTCATCGGCGCGCGCGACCACCGCCGCCTCCAGAATGCCCGGATGCTTGTAGAGCGTATCCTCCACCTCGATGGAGGAGATATTCTCGCCGCCGGAAATGATGATGTCCTTGGAGCGGTCGCGCAACTGGATATAACCGTCCGGATGCCGCACCCCCAGATCGCCGGAATGATACCATCCGCCCTCGAAGGATTCTTTCGTCGCCTTGGGGTTCTTCAGATACCCCTTCATGATGACATTGCCGCGGAACATCACCTCGCCCATGCTTTCGCCGTCATTGGGCACGGGCTGCATGGTTTCAGGGTCCATCACCGCCAGATCCTCCAGCACCTGATAACGCACGCCTTGACGTGATTTGGTGGCCGCCTGCGCCTCCGCATCCAGCGCGTCCCATTCCTTCTGCCAGTCGCAGATCACCGACGGGCCATAGGTTTCCGTCAGGCCGTAAAGATGGGTGACGGAAAATCCGCTCGCCGTCATTGCGCCGATCACGCTGGCGGGCGGCGGCGCTGCGGCGGTGAAAAATTCGATCCGGTGGCTGAAGCTTTTGCGTTCTTCGGCTTTGGCGTTGATCAGCATGCCCATCACCACCGGCGCGCCGCACATATGGGTGACATTGTGTTTGGCGATGGCCGCGTAGATCAGCGCCGCTTCGGTGCGCCGCAGGCAGATATGGGTGCCCGCCGCCACGCTCAGCGACCAGGTGAAGCACCAGCCATTGCAGTGAAACATGGGCAGGGTCCACAGATAGACCGGATGCTTCTGCATAGAGGCGGTCACCACATTTCCCATCGACAGCAGATAGGCCCCGCGATGATGGAACACCACCCCCTTGGGATTGCCCGTTGTGCCGGACGTGTAATTCAGCGAGATCGCGTCCCATTCATCCCCCGGCGGCGCCCAGGAAAAATTACGGTCCCCCTTGGCGATGAAGGCCTCGTATTCCACTTCCCCAATCGCCTCTCCGGGGCCGGTATATTCGGGGTCATCGATGTCGATAACCAGGGGTTTCA
The DNA here is from genome assembly GCA_003454415.1 of Alphaproteobacteria bacterium. Lineage (GTDB taxonomy): Bacteria > Pseudomonadota > Alphaproteobacteria > UBA11222 > UBA11222 > UBA11222. The sequence goes on along the minus strand of DMKG01000111.1, from coordinate 6,363 downwards.
CCTTGCACTGGGCAAGCGCGGCTTTTGCAAGACCGGAAAATTCCTTGTCCACGATCAGCGCCTTGGCCTCCCCATGATCCAGGATGAAGGCGATGGCGGGCGCGTCCAGCCGGTAATTGATGGTGTTCAGCACCGCTCCCGCCATGGGAACCCCGTAATGCGCCTCCAGCATGGCGGGCACGTTGGGGGCGAGTATCGCCACCGTATCGCCGCGGCCCAGGCCGCGCTTGTGCAGCGCGCTCGCCAGGGCGCGGCAGCGGGCGTAAAATTCATGATAGGTGAAGCTTTTGTCCCCATGCACCACTGCGGGGTGTTGGGGGAACACCTCGGCGGTGCGGCGCAAAAAACTGAGCGGGGTCAGGGGCTGATGATTGGCCTGGTTCTTGTCCAGATCAAGATCGTAAATATTGGATGGCATGGTCTGCTCCAGTTTCTCTCTGCTTGCTGATTGGCGCGGATATGGGGAAGAAACTACCCAAATTAACCCGCAAGGGCAATTGGGGCTGGTCTGGAAATATCGTCCGCCCACTTTTGCGGCGTTCGCCTATCGGCATGTTGCAACTGGATATGCGCAGGAAGTGGAATGTAAAATAACTTTCATACGAATTAGCTTGACCCCTAGGGATTCGGGTGTATGGTTGCGTCAAGATTTCTCGCGAAGCGGGTGCATCCGGAATTCCCGGGTTGCAGTCCCGAGCAAATCTTTCTGTGTACTTTTTTGCCCCATCCCCCCGCGTGGCCGGCAGATTAAAGCGCCGCGAATTCCCCATTTCATAAGGAAAAGGCGGTCAGACGGCGGCGCGAAGGAATATACCCTCTTGCAATTAAATGATTTTTCTGGCCTTGGCCTTAACGGGCCTCTGTTACGCGCGCTTAAATCACAAAACTTCACCGCTCCCACCCCTATTCAGGCTGCAGCCATTCCCGGCATCCTCGGTGGAAGCGATCTTCTCGGTCTGGCGCAGACCGGCACCGGCAAAACAGCGGCCTTTGCGCTGCCGATCCTGCAAAGTCTCTCAATGACTGAAAAGCGGAACCGCCACGGCGTGCGGGCGCTGATTATTGCGCCGACGCGCGAACTGGCGCTCCAGATCGATGAACAGATCCGCCTGCTGTCGCGGCATCTGGAGCTTCGTTCGGCAACAATCTATGGCGGCGTCGGACGCAAGGCGCAGATCGACAAGCTGGCGGCCGGTGTGGATATTGTCACTGGAACGCCGGGCCGGATCGTGGACCTGCTGACCTGCGGTCATCTGAAACTGCAGACTGTAACGCATTTTGTCCTGGACGAAGCGGATCATATGTTCGATCTGGGCTTTGTAAGAGACATCAAAAAAATCATCGCCGCGCTGCCCAAAAAGCGGCAGTCGCTGATGTTTTCAGCCACCATGCCCGCCGAGGTGGCAAAGCTCGCCACGGCTGTTCTGGTCAATCCGCTGCGAATCGAGGTTCCCCGCACCAAAGCCGATAATCCGCAGATCGAGCAGAAAGTGTTCTTTGTGGGCATGGGCGACAAGCGCATGCTGCTGAAGACATTATTGGATGACCCGGCCCTGTCGCGCGCCATTGTCTTTACCCGCACCAAGCATGCCGCAAAGCGCATTGCCGAAGGGCTGTGCAAGGAAGGCACGGAAGCCGAAGCCCTGCATGGCAATAAAAGCCAGTCGGCCCGGCAGCACTCGCTGGCGCGGTTCCGCAGCGGCAAGGCCCGTGTTCTGGTCGCCACCGATATCGCTGCCCGGGGCATCGATGTCGCAGGCGTCAGCCATGTGATTAACTTCGATCTGCCCGATGCGCCGGAATGTTATGTACACCGGATCGGCCGCACGGCGAGGGCCGGCGCCACCGGCATTGCCGTCTCATTCTGTGATGACAGTGAAATGGGGCAACTGCGCGGCATCGAAAAACTGACGGGAAACCGGCTGATAGTGGCGGGCGGAAAGCCGCGCGAGACAACAGCGGCGGCCGCGCCTAAAAGACCCAGCCGTCCCCGGCGGCAAAACCGCTTCAAGCCGGGCGGAAATCAGCGCGCGCTGTCTGCGGCTTAAACCAATTCCGGGCGGACGTCCGGTTAATCATGCGTGGCGCCGCTTCCGTAACGGCGCTTCTCATAACAGCGGAATGAAAATTCCGCTGCCTACTAACTAAAGCAATCAGGAGTTCTCTCTCATGCCTACTGGAACCGTGAAATGGTTCAACGCCACCAAAGGTTATGGCTTCATTCAACCCGATGATGGCGGCAAGGACGTCTTCGTGCATATCAGCGCAGTGGAGCGCGCGGGACTGACCAACCTCAAGGACGGCGCAAAGATCAATTATGAACTGGAAACCGATCAGAAGAAGGGCCGCATCTCGGCCGGCAATCTGAATTTGGGCTAGCATGACTTATGTGAAGCGGCTGCTGCTGGAAGCGCAGCCACTTCAAATCCCGGAACTGCACGGGTGGTCCGGCTCAATCCCGCCAGGCCCGGTACAGGGCGGGCGCGTCTGCAAATGCCGGATCGTGAAGGATGCGCCAGTATTCTTCACACGCGTAATTTCAAAGCGTTCCGCATGAAGGCGGATCTTCAGCCGTCCACGCCCCCGCGGACGGCTGAAAGCGGAAATCCTACGAAATCTCCAGCCCCCTTAACGCGCCTTCCTCGCGCCATTCCTTCAGTATCCTGAAGAATTCCACCGGCCCGCCGCCATACTGGCCGCTCAGGAACCCGTTTCCGGAGGATCCGATCTTTCCTTCGTTATTGTAATAGCCCGGCGTGCAGGTGGCGTAATGCTGACCGGCGACCTGCGCCAGCCGGTTGATGTCGCCTACCCAGGCGTCTTCGGCCGCCTGGCTGGCCTCAACGGCCTTGATATTATTCCCCCTGACATGGGAGATGACATAGGCCAGATGCTGCGCCTGTTCGTTCAGCATATGGGTCATGTTCGCCGTCAGCCCCGTCTGCGTCATGCCGAGGAAGAAGCAGTTGGGAAAACCATGGGAATAGAATCCATGGAAGGTGCGCAGGCCATCGGCCCATTTTTTGCTCAGGGGGGTGCGATCCCGGCCGATGATGTCATAGCCCGACTTGCTGGTATAGGCTGTGTCGACCTCAAAGCCGGTGGCGAAGACGATGCAATCCACCTCATATTCCTTGCCGTCGAACATGACGCCTTTTTCGGTGATGCGGTCGACGCCCTTGCCGTTCGTATCGACAAGGGTCACATTCGGCCGGTTATAGGTCTGCAGATATTCGTCATGAAAGGTGGGGCGTTTGCAGAACTGCTTGTAATAGGGTTTGAGCGCTTCGGCCGTGGCCGGGTCTTGCACGATGCTGGCGGCGCGGGCGCGGATTTCCTCCATTTTTTCAAAATCCGCCAGTTCTCCCAGCAGTTCCTTTTCCTCCCGGCTCAGAACCATGCCGGGGTTCAGCTTTCTGCGGTTGGTGATGTTGCGGAAGATATCGGTCCAGCCATCACCGACCTCGTCCTTGTCCTGATCCCCGCCGGTGACCATGACATTGAAATTCTCCACCCGTTTCTTGTGCCAGCCGGGCTGCAGTTTCTTTTCCCATGCCGGACTGGTCGGGGCGTTGTTGCGCACATCGCAGGAAGACGGCGTGCGCTGAAACACAAAAAGATGTTTCGACCACTCCCCCAGATGCGGGATGCATTGCACGGCGGTGGCGCCGGTGCCGATAATGGCGACACGCTTGTCCTTCAATCCGGTCAGATTCCCTTCACTGCTTCCGCCGGTGTAGGTGTAATCCCAGCGGCTGGTGTGAAAGGTATGGCCCTTGAAGGCTTCGATGCCGGTTACCGCTGGCAGTTTCGGCTTGTTCAGCGGCCCGTTGGACATGGCGACGAAACGCGCCCGGATACGGTCGCCGCGATTCGTCCCGATCACCCATTTCGCGTCCTTTTCATCCCATTCCATCCCGGTCACTTCAGTCTGGAAGCAGACGTCGTCATAGAGATCGTATTTTCTCGCGATCGCCTGGGTATGGGCCATGATTTCCGGCGCATGGGAATAGCGTTCGCGCGGGATATAGTTCAGCTCCTCCAGCAGGGGCAGATAGATATACGCCTCGACGTCGCATTGCGCGCCTGGATAGCGGTTCCAGTA
>DMKG01000111.1:0-1993 GCA_003454415.1 Alphaproteobacteria bacterium | reverse complement strand
TTCCAGTACCAGGTGCCGCCGAAATCGCCGCCTTTTTCAATGATGCGCAGGCTTTTCACCCCAGCCTCACGCAGACGCGCTCCGGCCAGCAGGCCGCCGAAGCCGCCCCCGATGATCACCACTTCCACTTCATCGGCGAGGGGTTCGCGGCTGATGGGCTCTGCATACGGATCGTCGATGAAATGGGCGAATTGCCCGGTGATTTCCCGATATTGCGCGCTGCCATCCTCGCGCAGGCGCTTGTCGCGCTCCTGCCGGTATTTTTCCGCGAGGGCCGCGGGGTCGAAAGCCAGCTCCATCCCGGCCTTCGCCGCCACTTCGGCATATTTGTCCTTCATCATCTTCTCCCCTCCCTTGCTTGGGTTGTCCATCCTGTTCCTTTGCTGCACATGATAATAACCCCGGCTGGCGCAGATGCAACAGAACGCGCCTTTCGGTTGCGCCGGGCATGAAAAAACCGCCCCCCGGAAAACGGAGGGCGGTTGGCGGCCGTCAGGAAAACTGGCGGATAAGCTCAGGAAACTTCCATTCCTTTCAGATCGCCATCGGCGCGCCATTGCTTGATGATGTTGAAGAACTCCACCGGGCCGCCACCGTACTGGCCGTCCAGAAAGCCGTTGCCGGTTTCCTTCGGCTTGCCTTCATTGTTGTAATAGCCAGGTGTGCATTCGGAATAGAACCGTTCGCCCAGACGGGCTTTCTGCTTGCAGGTGGCCACCCAGCCCTCCTCGGCCTCCCGGCTCGGTTCGATGGCGCGGATATTGCTGTTCATGGCGCGATTGATGATATAGGCGATATGCTGCGCCTGTTCATTCAGCATATGCGGAATGTTCGCCGTCAGTCCGGTCTGCGTCATTCCCATGAAGAAGCAGTTTGGGAAGCCGTTGGTGTAGAAACCATGATAGGTCTGCAGACCGTTGGCCCATTTCTTACTGAGGGTCTGGTCGCCGCGGCCATAGATGTCGTAGCCGGAACGGCTGGTGTAATCCGTTCCCACTTCGAACCCCGTGGCGAAGATGATGCAGTCCACCTCATATTCCTTGCCGTCGAACATGACGCCTTTTTCGGTAATGCGCTCCACGCCCTGTCCGTGGGTGTCCACCAGGGTGACGTTGGGCCGGTTATAGGTCGGCAGGTATTCGTCATGGAAGCAGGGGCGTTTGCAGAACTGCCGGTAATAGGGTTTCAGCGCTTCTGCGGTCGCCTGGTCCTTGACGATGCTGTCGACGCGGGCGCGCACTTCCTGCATTTTCTGCTGGTCAGCAAGCTCGGCAAGCACAGCCATTTCGGCATGCGATCCCGCCGGATTTTCCTCCCGCGCCAGGATACCCGTCAGTTTACGGAATATATCGGTCCAGCCGTCGCCGACCAGATCCTTGTCCTGGAAACCGCCGGAAACCAGCACGTTGAAATTGTCCATGCGCTCCTTCTGCCATCCGTCATGCAGGGCCTTCACCCAGTCCTGATCTGTTGGGCGGTTGTTGCGCACATCGACGGAGGACGGCGTACGCTGGAATACATACAGATGTTTGGCCCACTGACCCAGATGCGGAATGCATTGGATGGCGGTGGCGCCGGTGCCGATGATGGCGACGCGTTTGTCCTGCAGGCCGGTCAGATTGCCCTTGCTGCTGCCGCCCGTATAATTGTAATCCCAGCGGCTGGTGTGAAAGGTATGGCCCTTGAAATTTTCGATTCCGGTCATGCCGGGCAGTTTCGGCTTGTTCAGCGGACCATTTGACATGGCCACGAAACGCGCCTTCATCCGGTCGCCGCGGTCGGTGCATACGATCCATTTGGAATCGCTTTCATCCCAGCGCATTTCCGTCACTTCGGTCTGGAAGCAGGCGTCGTCATAAAGGTCGTATTTGCGGCCGATAGCCTGACTGTGCGCAAGTATTTCCGGCGCATGGGCGTATTTTTCCGAAGGAATGTAATTCAGCTCCTCCAGCAGCGGCAGATAGATATAGGATTCGATATCGCAGGCTGCGCC
>DMKG01000039.1 GCA_003454415.1 Alphaproteobacteria bacterium | reverse complement strand
AGCATACGGGCGTTCTGCTCCAGGCATTCATCGCTTTCCGCAAATTCCGCCTGGTTTCCGCCACGCCCTTTTCCCGCAGGCGGGGCGCGCAACAGGGAGAGCGGCGGCAATTGATATTCCCCCACCCGGCCTAGATCCAGGGCGGCCTGATCAGCAAGGGCCGCACGCTTGCTCCTGGCTTCACTCCGCCCGGTCTCCCGGGCCACCCTGGAAACCGGACTGCGCGCGTCCTCACCGGATTTCGGGACGGCCGGTTCGGAAGCCCCGGCCCGGCGTGGCGATCTGCGCAGCGTTGGCGCCCGGTCCAGATCCAGTTCCCGACGCGCAATGGCGCGCGGCAGCGGCTTGCGGCGTTTCCCAGCCAGCGCGCGGATCCATCTGACCGTGCGCGTCAGGAAGCGAATGGAAAAGGCGATCGCTCTCGCGGAATAATCCCCTGCGCCACGCCATTGCCCAGGGGTGAGCGCCAGCGCGAACAGAAGAGCGGGCGCCCCAAACACGGCCCCCGCAAACCCCAGCGCCAGTTCAGGCCCTGCAAGGAGCCAGGGCGCGGCGATTGTCAGCTTTTCAAGGTGATAAAGAAAATATTGCTGTAACGCAAAACCCAGAGCGCCGCCCGGGTCGCTAAGCTGCGGCCAGAGTTCCATGATTTTCAGGGAATGAAAAGCGCTGAGCGAAAGCGCTCCAAGGGGCAGGCCCAAACACAGGGCAAGCGGGCGCAGGCGCCATGAGGGAAGGCGTAATTCGAAAATGAGACGTCCCCCCCACACCGCCAGGCACGCTGCCGGCATGACGCTTAGAATTCCCAGCCATTGTACAAGCATGTCGGAAAGATATGCCCCGGGAAGTCCCGCCAGATTTTGCGCAGGCCCGGCGACGGTATGATTCCAGCTGGGATCGTCCGCCGTATGACTGAACAGCGCGATCGCGGTGAAGCCCGCCGCCGCAACAAGCGCCAGCCCGGCGATCCGGATAAGGGAATCGAGCAGAAATTGCCGCACGCCTTCTGGCAGCAGGGCCCGGGCCTGGCCAAGTCCGAATCTTTCACGCCCCGCCGTCGACAGAGCGGAAGTTTGCATACGGGTCATTCCTCCAACCTCATCTCATTCACGGGTCCAGTGTACGCCGGATGCGTCGCAGTCCTTCGATGGTCTCTTCCAATGGCCCGACCATGGCCACGCGAATATAGGGATCGCCAATATTGCCCCGCGCCAGATATTTTCCAGGCAGCACCTTCACCCCTGCCTCACGCCATAATCTGAGCGCCGCCGCCTCGCCATCTCCCACATCCAGCCATAGAAAAAATCCCCCTTCAGGGCGCACATAGCCATAGGCATTCCCCAGAATTTCATCAGCGGCGTCAAATTTCTGCGCATAGAGCCGGCGGTTCTGCTCCACATGGGCTTCATCGCCCCAGGCGGCGGCAGAGGCCGCATCCACTGGCAGCGGATTGGTGGGGCCGACATAGGCGCGGAAATTCCGGAAACGCGCAATAAGCGATGCATCCCCCGCCACAAAACCGCTGCGCAGCCCCGGCAGATTGGAGCGTTTGGAAAGGGAATGAAAGACCAGAAGACGGTCAAAAGGCTCCTTCTCACCCGCCACCGCCAAGTCATGGGCGGCCTGCAATCCCCCGGAGGGCGCGCTGCCGGTATAGATTTCGCTATAGCATTCATCCAGCGCCAGCACAAAGTCGTGGGTTCGCGCCAGTTGCGCCAGACGCTTGAGATAGGCCAGGCTGGCGACCGCGCCCTGGGGATTTGCGGGGGAGCACATATAGAACAGGGCCGTGCGTGACCATGTCTGCGGGCTGATGGCGTCCAGATCCGGCAGAAACCGGGTATCACGTGCTGCATCCAGATAGATGGGCTCTGCGCCTGCCGCAAGCGCCGCGCCTGCATAACATTGATAGAACGGATTGGGCATGAGAATGGCCGGCTGGCGTCCGTCCTTACGGGGAGGGGTCACCAGAAAGGCGATGCTGAACAGGCCTTCACGGGTGCCATTGAGCGGCAGAATATGGCGTTCCGGATCGATTTTGTGGGTGCGCAAGCAGAAACGCCTGTTCAGCCAGTCAGCCACCGCCTGCCGGAAGTGCTCGCTGCCCTGTATGGGGGGGTATTTGCCATATTCATGTGTCCGCGAATGAAGAATTTCCGCGATAAAGTCCGGCATGGGATGCTGCGGCTCCCCGAGGGACATGAGAATTGGCGCCGCATTGCCGCCTCCAGGCGCAACTCCCTCAATAAGGCGGGCCAGACGCGGAAACGGATTTTCCGGCAAATTCTCCAGAACAGGATTAAGCATCACAGGGCCCGGTTGGAACAAACACCAAACGCGTTACCATAGGCCGCATGGATGATTCCCGCAAGAGTCAGTGAATCCCGCAGCTTATTGCGTTATCCACAAAGCGGGGCTGAAAAAGCGCAACCACCTGGGAAATAAAGCAAGGATCGGTCTTCACGGGGGGTCCGGACCAAGAAGATCAGGTTGGCGACGCCATCGCT
>DMKG01000043.1 GCA_003454415.1 Alphaproteobacteria bacterium | reverse complement strand
GCGATCGCGGTCAGCGAAACCATTCCGGCCGGCTCGCCCCTATATGAATCGGCGCGCATTCAGATCGCGCTTAATCAGAGTCAATTGAACCGGACGGACGAGGCGATAAAAACACTGGAGCGTTACCAGGCTGAATACCCCAACGCCCGGGACGCCCTGATCGCTTTAGCCGATCTGCTGCGCAGCCATGACCGGTTCAAGGACGCAGTCCCTGTTTATAACAGGGTCCTCGCCGAAACCGGCGATCTCAAGCCCCACCATTGGCCACTGCTCTATGCCCGTGGAATCAGCCTTGAGCGCGCGGGAGAATGGCCGCCTGCGGAACGCGATCTATTGCAGGCGCTGGAACTGGAGCCCGATCAGCCCAATGTGCTCAATTATCTCGCCTATTCCTGGATCGACAAGGGCGTCAACCTGCCGCGCGCCAAATCCATGATTGAAAAGGCGGCCAGCCAGCGCCCTGATGACGGCGCGATCATCGACAGTCTTGGCTGGATGCATTACCGCATGGGTGATTTTCATCGTGCGGTTGAAACCCTTGAAAACGCCATTACCCTGATGCCGCAGGACGCCGTCATCAATGACCATCTGGGGGATGCGTATTGGCAGGTGGGGCGCAGGCTTGAGGCCGAATTTCAATGGCGCCGCGCGCTTACATTCGATCCCGATCCTGATGTCAGGCGCAGCATAGAACAGAAACTTCAATTTGGCTTGAGCGGCGCGGAACAGCCTGCTGAACCGGCTGGCGCCAGTGCGCAGAAATCCTGAACCGCCCGCCGGACACGCTCCAGCCAAGCTGAATCTTTATCTCCATGTGCTGGGACGAGACGCCGGCGGCTATCATCAGATAGAAAGCCTCGCCGCTTTCACGCGCTTCGGGGACCGGATCGAGGTGGAGGAGGGGGATGATCTTACCTTGCAAGTGGAAGGAGCCTTTGCCGCCGATTGCGGCGCGATTGCGGATAATCTTGCGTTCCGCGCCGCCAGGCTGCTGGCCCGCCATGCCTCCCGGCCTGCAAGGGCGGCGCTCCGCCTCCATAAAAACGTTCCAGTCGCCGCCGGCCTTGGCGGAGGGTCCTCCGACGCCGCGGCGGTGATCCGTTCCCTGATGAAACATTGGCGGATGGAGCTGGATGAGAGCGTATTATCCGCTCTGGCGCTGGAACTGGGCGCCGATGTCCCGGTCTGTCTGCGCGGCCGGCCCGCCATCATGCGCGGGGTGGGCGAGCAATTGACGGATGCGCCTGAAATTCCATCCTGTTATGCGCTGCTCGTCAACCCGGGCGTCGCATTGTCCACCAAAGCCGTATTTGAAAACCTTCGCGGCCGTTTCAGCGAGGCGTCGTCTCCTCTGCCGGAGCGTTTTTCTGATGTACGGGAAATGGCGCAATATCTGGGAAAACGTAAAAACGATCTGCAGGCGCCCGCCATGGAATTGGCGCCGGAAATTCAGACCGTGCTGGATGCGCTGGATCGGGCGCCCGGGTGTCTTCTGGCGCGCATGTCCGGCAGCGGCGCAACCTGTTTCGGTCTGTTTGCCCGCGCCAGCGAATTGGCGCAAGCCGCAAATGCAATGGCGCGCGCGCATCCCGGCTACTGGATGACGCAGACGCGGCTGGCGTAGTTTTCGGGGGGGTCATTCCGCCAGTTCGCGGGAGCGCCTGCTGGCGGCGGCCACGGCTTCCTCCATCAGAGCCCCCAGACCATGGGAGCCCATCAGCACGGAAAGCGCGGCCGCCGTCGTGCCGCCCGGGCTCGTCACGTTTTCACGCAATTGGGCGGCGCTTTCGGGGGACTGCGCTGCAAGAGCGGCGGCGCCGATCACGGTCTGCCGGGCAAGACGGCCGGCAAGCGCGGAATCCAGACCCGCTTTCTCCCCCGCCAGAGCAAGCGCCTCGATCAGCAGAAATACATAGGCGGGACCGCTGCCGGAAACCGCGGTCACCGGGTCCATCAAGGCCTCATCGCCGATCCATACGGTTTCCCCCGCCGCCTTCATCAGAAGGGTGGCCAGATCACGCTGCGTCCTGGTGACGCGGGCATTGGCGTAAAGCGCCGTAATCCCCTGACCGATGGCCGCCGGGGTGTTGGGCATGGCGCGCACGATCGGTGAAACGGGAAAAAACGGTTCCAGAAAACCGACCGGTTTGCCTGCCGCTATGGAGAGCACCAGCGTCTTCTCCGATGCGCATGGGGAAAAGGCGGGTAAGGCGTCCTGCATGGATTGAGGTTTGACCGCCAGCACCAGCGCCTCCACCTCCCGGATCCCGGCGATCGCGGGATTAAGGCGGAATTTGTGTTCCGCGCCCAGGGCCAGCAAATCACCGCTGGGCTGGGGTTCAAATACCGCCAGGCGTTCGGGGGCGATCCCATGCGCCAGCCATCCGCGCAACAAGGCGGAACCCATTTTGCCGGCGCCAGTCAACAGGATGGTGTTCACGCTTCTCCTACTGTCTGCATCTGGCAAAGGCGGATAGCCTCCTCGGCGCCCAGCCCGGACCAGAGTACATATTGTAGCGCAGGAAAAAACATTTCGCAGGCCTCCAGCGCAAGATCGATCACATCTTCGCATTGTCTGGCGGCCAGGCTGGCCCCGCGAAGGGGCAGTCCGTAACGGAACATGACGGCGCGTTCTTCTTCCCACCAGTCGAAATGGCCGAGCCAGTTCCGGGAATTGGCCTGGGCCAGCAGACGCAATACCTCCGCCTGGCGGGTATCCGGCACTTTCGGGTCAAACAGGAGCATGAGCTGCAGGGCCTGGCAATCCCGCAGATAGTTGATGGCCAGCCTGAAATCTGTCCATTTATTTCCCGAGAACAACGTCAGGGCGTCATCCTCGTCGCGCTCCCAGGCCCAGTCCCGGCGGCCGCAAACTTCTTCAATAGTGTCCAAGGGATTAATGTATCGTGATTCTTTGCTGTGGAGATCATATGCCGGACGGTTCGCGCCCATTTTGCGCCTCCCTATAACGGATGGATGCAGCCCGGGCGGGCTGAATCCAGATTTTGTGGCAAGAATCAAAGCCAACACAAATTAATGTAACGGGTGGCGAAAGCGCCGTCTACACCTACCATCATCCCATTACAGGAATTAACTGTGGAAAAAATTTGGCTTTCGGCTTGCGTGCGGCTTGACACTGGGGCGTCCATTTATGATCATAAATTACAAACATAACAATGCGAGTGGGAGAAAAGGCCATGATACCCAGAGGCGCCATTTCCGCAGACAGTCATGTAAGCGAACCGCCTAATTGTTACATCGACTTCATCGATCCCAAATACCGCGCCGATGCGCCCCGGATCGAAACCATGCCGGATGGCCACGACGTTTATGTCATCAAGGATCTGAAGCGCAATGTTCCGCTCGCGCTGCTTGACGGGGCCGGATGGTCGATCCCCGAGCGCAAGGCGAGAGTGGATAAAATCAAGTTCGAGGATACACGGCTTGCGGGCTGGAATCCGAAGGCGCGCGCTGCGGAGATGGACCGGGACGGCATAGCGGCGGAAATTCTTTACGCCTCCGTCGGCATGGCTCTGTGCACCCATCCGGATCCGGAATACAAGAATGCCTGCATGCAGGCCTATAACCGGTGGCTGCAGCAGTTCTGCGAAGGACTGCCGAACCGGCTGTTCGGTCTCGCCATGACCGCCGTGCGCGATGTGGACAGCGCGATCGAGGATTTCCGCCGCGCCAAGGAAATGGGTTTCGTGGGCATGATGATGCCGGGCGAGCCGGTGCATGAGGATTACGATCATCCCTCCTATGACGCGTTATGGGAATGCGCCAGCGATCTCGGCCTGCCGATCTGTTTCCATATCCTGACCTCGAAATCCGGCGGCATGTCCAGGAGAAGCAATCCTTTCCGCGGCCATTCGATGAACAGTTTCATGACCATCATCCGCGCCGTGCAGGATGTGGTCGGCATGATGGTGCTGGGCGGCGTTTTCGAGCGGCATCCGAAGCTGAAACTCGTCTGCGCGGAGGGCGATGCGGGCTGGATGCCCCATTACATGTACCGGATGGATCATGCGGCGAAATTCAACGTGGTGGGCGGCCTCCTCAGAGGGCTGAGCAAACTGCCCAGCGAATATCTCAAATCCAATGTCTGGATGACCTTCCAGGATGACTGGATCGCCTTCGAGACGGCGCATCTGATGAATTACAGGCAGCTCATCTGGGCGAATGATTTTCCGCATACGGATTCCACCTGGCCGAAATCGCAGGAACTGCTCAAAGAGCATGCCGGCGTACTGACAGAGGCGCAGCGCCAGGCGATCATGCGCGATAACGCCGCCCAGCTGTTCAACCTTCCCGCAGGTAATGAATCCTGGCAGATGAACAGGATGGCGGCGGAATAGCCTGGAATATAAAACTATACACGCAATGGCGGCGGCGTGTACTCTGCCGCCATTGTTTTATCAGTAACTCCCGCCAACCCGTCAAGAGGAGCAATTCAATGATCCCTCAAGGAACGATCTCCGCCGACAGCCACATCGTCGAACCGCCAAACTGTTACGTCGATTTCATCGATCCGAAATACCGCGACAAGGCGCCGCGCGTCGTCCGGCAGGAAGATGGGGGGGACATCTATCTGGTGGAGGGTATGAAGCGCTCCGCCCCGATCGGCTTCATTGACGGCGCGGGATTGACGGTGGCGGAACGCGCCAAGCGCGCCAAAAAGATGCAGTGGAGCGAAGTGCGTCCGGGCGGTTATGACGCGAAGGCGCGCACGGCCTTCATGGACCGTGACGGGATCGCCGCCGAACTCATTTATGCCTCGCTCGGCATGGCGCTCTGCATTCACCGCGATATGGACTACAAGGACGCCTGCATGAAAGCCTATAACCGCTGGCTGCAGGGGTTCTGCGCGGACGCTCCCGACCGGCTGTTCGGCCTGGCCATGACCGCCGTGCGTGACGTGGACAGCGCGATCGAGGATTTCCGCCGCGCCAAGGAAATGGGCATGGCCGGCATGATGATGCCGGGCTTCCCCGGTTATGAGGATTATGACCATCCGGATTATGACGCTCTGTGGCAATGCGCCACGGATCTGGATCTGCCCATCTGTTTCCATATCCTGACGGCGCGTGGCGGCGGCATTTACGACCAGCGCCGCGGTCACCCGGTCAACGCGTTTCTTGGCATCATACGCGCGGTGCAGGACGTAGTCGGCACCATCGTGCTGGGCGGCGCGTTCGAGCGTTTCCCGAAGCTGAAGCTCGTCTGCGCCGAAGGTGATGCGGGCTGGATGCCCCATTATATGTACCGGATGGACCATGCGGCCTTCAACCACGCCCAGGACGGCATCATCCGGGGCTTGAGCAAACTTCCCAGCGAATATCTCAAATCCAA
>DMKG01000177.1 GCA_003454415.1 Alphaproteobacteria bacterium | reverse complement strand
CGGCGCCGTACGCGCCATCCTGTTTTACGGCTCCTGCCGCCGCTCAGGCGCAGCCGAAGGGGTATTGGATTTTTATGTCCTGGTTGACCGCTACCGGCATTATCACCACTCCATGATCCGATCACTGATCAATTTTCTGCTGCCCCCGAACGTGGAGTTCCTGCGCGTTGGCGAACCTTCCGCCCCCATCGCCGCAAAAATCGCCATCATCTCACAGCGTCAATTTTACCGGCGGATGTCGAAGCTTGCCCTCGACACCACGCTATGGGCCCGCTTCGCACAACCCGCAACCCTTGTTTACGCCGCCAGTCATACGGACCGGGATCAGGTCATCGCCGCTCTCTACAACGCGGTAGAAACAGCCTGCGCCTGGGCGCGAAGCTGTGCGCCGCAAGCGGATACGTCACGGATTTTCTGGACGCAACTATTCGAACTGACCTATGGCGCGGAATTGCGGGTGGAGCGAAAAGACCGGCCGCAACAGATATATGACCATGAACCCGCCTATTACGACGAGATTTTTAATGCGCTTGCATTAGGCGGCGATGCGCGCCCTCTCCCGTCCAACCTTTCTTTTTTCAAGGCGCGCCTTGCCTGGAAGCTGCGCTGCGTCTTAGGGAAAATCCGCACAATTCTGCGGTTAATCAAGGCCACGTTCACCTTTGAGGGAGGGGTGGATTACCTCTTGTGGAAGATCGAACGCCATTCCGGCGTGGCGTTGAAGCTGAGCCCCTGGCAGAAACGGCACCCGGTTTTATCCGCCCCCAGACTTCTGTACCGTCTCTATCGCAAGGGCGCCCTCAGCTAATTTTGAAACTGATTTTCTAAACCAGATTTGAATCGCCTTTATGGCGGAAAAATACTATATTGCCCGCCGTTAAACTTCAGGCCGGCGGAGAACCGGCGGGTTCAGGGAGACTTCTCATGAGTAAAGCCGCGAATGTCTGCCGCGTGACGGCGCCTGCAATCCGCGCCCGCAAGGGCGGGACGCCAATCGTATGTCTGACAGCCTATACCACGCCCATGGCGCAGGTGCTGGATGAGTCTGTCGATCTCATGCTGGTGGGAGATTCCCTCGGCATGGTGCTGTACGGCATGGACAGCACGCTTGGGGTCACTCTCGACATGATGATCGCCCATGGCAAGGCCGTCATGCGGGGTTCAAAACGCGCCTGCGTCATCGTCGACATGCCTTTTGGCACCGTGCAGGAATCGCCTGAAGCCGCATTCCGCAACTGCGCGCGGGTGATGCAGGAAACCGGATGTTCCGGCGTCAAGCTGGAAGGCGGCCGCGAGATGGCGGAAACCATCCGTTTTCTGACCCAGCGCGGCATTCCGGTTATGGGACATATCGGCCTGCGTCCGCAAATGGTCAATATGCTTGGAGGCTACCGCGCACGCGGGCGTTCGGAAGCGGAGGCCCAGTCCATTCTGGAAGACAGCAAGGCCGTCGCCGAAGCCGGCGCCTTCTCCATCGTTCTGGAAGGGATGATGGAGGATCTTGCGCAAATCATCACTGCGCAACTGGACATTCCGACCATCGGCATTGGCGCATCGGCCTCCTGCGACGGCCAGATCCTGGTTTGCGAAGATATGATCGGCGTGTTTGGCGACAATGTTCCCAAATTCGTCGAGGTTTTCGGAAATGTCGGCGGGGAGACCCAGCGCGCGGTGCAGACTTATGCTTCCTCCGTACGCGCCCGCACTTTTCCCGCCCAGAAGAATGTCTTCAAACTGAAGCAGCAACCGCCAAAACCCCGCGTCAAGCAGATCACCGGATAGTTCACTGACAGAATAATTCCAGGTTGAAGGAATGAGCGCAACTTCCCTCGCGGCCGTCCGCACCATAGCCGATCTGCGCGCCAGGGTGCGGGAATGGCGGGCTGCCGGCCAGCGCATCGGTTTTGCGCCCACTATGGGGGCGTTGCATGAAGGGCATCTTTCCCTGGTTAGGGCTGCACGTCAGCGCTGCGACCGGGTGGTGGTGTCGATCTTCGTCAATCCGACCCAGTTCGGCCCGAATGAGGATTTCGACGCCTATCCCCGAAACGAGGCGGCCGATCTTGCCCTGCTGGCCGGGGTCAGCGCCGACCTCGCCTATCTGCCCAGCGTCGAGGTCATGTATCCCAAAGGCGCGTGCACGACCGTCACGGTCACGGGGATTACGGATGGCCTGTGCGGCGCGATGCGTCCCGGACATTTTCAGGGGGTCGCCACGGTGGTCACCAAGCTGCTGTTGCAGGTTCTGCCCGACGCCGCCTTTTTTGGCGAGAAGGATTATCAGCAACTGAAAACCATCACCCGCATGGCGCGGGATCTGGATATTCCGTGCGAAATCATCGGCGTCCCTACGGTGCGCGAGGCGGATGGGCTGGCGCTTTCCTCACGCAATGTCTATCTCAGTCCGGCGGAGCGGCGGAACGCCCTGACGCTGCCACGCACGATGCAGGCGGTGGCGGCGAGGCTCAGGAATGGGTCGGCGTCCGCGGCGCACCTCGCCTGGGGGCGTGAGGAACTGCTGCGTGGAGGCTTCGACAGCGTCGACTATCTTGAATTATGTGACGCCGAGGATTTATCACCCATTGGCAATCTGCGGCAGGCGCCAGCCCGGCTCATCGCCGCGGCGCGGATCGGCAAGACGCGTCTGATCGACAACATCCCTGTCCCTTTTTGAAGGGGCGCAACCGCGTCAAATACGCTAAGCTGTGACAAAAAGTGACGCCCAGCTGGTGCGGGCCAACTGGGCGTCTATGCGCGTGGCGCATACGGCATCGGGAGGGGTATACCGATGCCTGGCGGTCCGGCCGAACCGGCTAGCGGGGGGGCAATGCGGGTTCGGTCATGTATGGACCGCTCATAGATAAAAAATAGGTAGCAGTTTCTTCTTTTCAATAGCTGTCCAGCCGGTTGACATGAATCTTTCATGATGGCCGCCAGAATCCCTGAAAGGCCCGAATACGCCTGTTTTTCCTTCTATTTCAAGGGAATGGAAAGATCCCGCGCAGTCAGATCCAGGCAGATTCTGGCGCGCCGGATCAATTCATCGATTTCAGCCCTGGTGATGGTCAAAGGCGGGCTGACCACCATGATGTCGCGGATCGCCCGCATGATCAGGTCATGAGCGAAACAATGATCCCGGCAGATCGTGCCCACACCCAGTTCCGGCGCGAAATGCCGCCGCGCCGCCTTGTCAGCCACCAGTTCCACCGCGCCGATCATGCCCATTCCGCGCACTTCGCCCACCAGCGGATGATCGGACAGGGTGGCGAGGCCCGCCTGAAGATAGGGGCCTGTTTCCCGCCCGGCCCGTTCGACCAGTTTATCGCGCTGCAAAACTTCGATGTTTTTCAGCGCCACGGCGCAGGCCACCGGATGTCCCGAATAGGTGAATCCATGCACCAGCTCCTCATTGGCGTTGGCGATGGCGTCCCCCACCCGCGGCCCCAGCATGACTGCGGAAATGGGCATATAACCCGACGAAAGCCCCTTGGCCAGGGTCATGAAATCCGGCCGGATACCAAAGCCGTTGCTGCCGAACCAGTGGCCCGTGCGGCCAAAGCCGCAGATCACTTCATCCGCGATCAGCAGGACATCGTGTTCCGCGCAGATGCGCCCGATTTCCGGCCAGTAACTCTCTGGCGGAATGATCACCCCGCCTGCGCCCTGTATAGGTTCGCCGATAAAGGCGGCGACATTTTCCGCCCCCAGTTCCAGAATCTTCGCTTCAAGGGACCGCGCCGCCTTCAGACCGAATTCCTGGGGTGACAGATCCCCCCCTTCTCCATACCAGTAGGGCGCCTCCACATGTACGAAACCCGGCAGGGGCAAATCGAATTGCGGATGCAGATGGGTGAGGCCGGACAGCGACGCCGCCCCAAGCGTCACGCCGTGATAGCCGTAATTACGGCCAATCATGATCTTCTTCTGTGGTCTGCCCTGCAGATTCCAGTAATAACGGGTCAGCTTGATGATGCTGTCATTGGCTTCCGAACCGGAATTGGCGAACAGCACCCGCTCTAATCCCGGCGGGGTAATCTCCGCAAGCTTTGCAGACAATTCCGCGGCATAAGGGTTGGTCGTCTGAAAAAAGGCGTTGTAATAAGGCAGTTCCCTGAGCGCCTGATAACCCGCATCCGCCAGTTCCCGGTTACCATAGCCCACATTGACGCACCACAACCCCGCCATGCCGTCCAGTATGCGGCGTCCTTCGGAATCCTCGATCCAGACGCCCTCGGCGCGCACGATCACCCGCGCGCCTTTAGCCGCCAGCGCCGCAACATCGGTAAAGGGATGAACATGATGGCGCGCATCCGCCGCCTGCCAGACTTTGGTGCCGGTGTTACTGGGCATGACGAAAGAACTCCTGCTGAATATTACTGCTATATAATGAATGAATAATGACTGCGCTACATGAACGGGAGATAGGGTTATGCCTTCATTTGACATCGTTGCGAAGACCGACCTGGCGGAAGTTGAGAACGCGGTGCAGAACATGGCGCGGGAAATGACCCAGCGCTATGATTTCAAGAACGCGAAATGCAGCATCACCCGCAAGGAGGCGGAGCTGACCCTGAACGCCGATGACGATCTGAAGCTGAAACAGATGCACGAATTGCTGCAGGGGCATCTGGCGCGCCGCAAGATCGAGGCGGGCGTGCTGGATTATAAAGAACCGGAAAAAGCCGCAGGACAGTCCCTGCGTCAGACCGTGGTGATCCGCCAGGGCATCGACAAGGAGCTGGCGAAAAAGATCGTCAAGGATCTGAAAGACGCCAAACTGAAAATCCAGGCTTCCATACAGGGCGATGAAGTGCGTGTCAGCGGCAAGGCCCGTGACGACCTGCAAGCCGCCATCGCCGCCGTCAAGGAGATGTCCTGCACCCTGCCGCTGCAATTCGTGAATTTCCGGGATTGAGAAGTTTTTCAAACCCGGTGACTGGTGAACGACGCACCGCCCTATAGACTTTGGGACTGGGAAAAGGGGAACTCGCACGCCCTCATCATCGGACCCATCGTCTTCAGACAATAAGCAGGGCCAGGCTGGCCCATAGGGCATGACGGAAGGTCATGCCCCATGCTCAAGCCTGTCAGGACAGTTAAAAGTCTGTCGACGGAGTATTATCGATCGCGTCCGGGAAGGTGGAGACCGAGCCGATAGGAGATCCTGTGGCGGACGGCGTGATTTCCATCGCCTTCCAGGAATTACCCGTCAGACCGGGCGCGGGCTTGACTTCCGCTCTGAGCGTGCCGCCCACGATCGCCGTGCCAGCCGCGCCGCGGGTGATTTGCGCGCCTTCGAACAGGCGCAGACGCACATCATTGGCGGGGTCTGAAATCCTTGTGCTGGTGGTCAGGCTCTCATCCGTGAAATTCTTCACGGAAACGCGGTAATTACTGGGATCCGTGGAAGAAATCGTGAACTGTGAAACGCCAATCAGTTCACCACTCGAAAGGCCCGGGCCTGCGGAATTGTCATTATCCAGCAGGGCGAAATAAGGCGCGGCATTAAAATTACCCACTTCGAAATACTGCACATGAAAGCGTCCAGGCAATCCGGAATTGGGACCGGTCAGATGCAGGTCCAGATCCTCGATATTGGACCAGGTTAGCGCAAGCAGCCCCGGCATCGTCACCCCGGTGGGCAGCAAACCCGAAGTGGCCGTATCGATGACCCCATCTATGGTTGTTGTTGGCGGCGGTGGGGGCGGCACAACTGGGGGTGGCGGCGGAGGCGCAGTGGTCGG
>DMKG01000164.1:1744-5526 GCA_003454415.1 Alphaproteobacteria bacterium | reverse complement strand
CGCCAGATCTACGAGGCGGCGCTGGAGCGTCTGGCGCGCGAAGTAGGCGCTGTCGAGGAACTGGACAGCGGGGCGGCGCTGGAACGGGTTGAAGGCGCTTTGAAGAAGGCCGCCTGAGGGCGGGGGCTTTAGCTTCTCCTCTCCAGACCTTATTGCACGACCAATTTGAGAGCCGTCCCCGGCCTGAGCGATGCGTTTTCCGGCAGCCCATTCAGCACACGAAAGCGTGCGTCACGGTAGGTCTGGAATGGCATTTGCGCAGCAAAACCCGCAATACTGTCTCCGGGCTTTACCCGGATGATTTTAAGGCGCTGCGGCTGAAGGGCCGCGGCTTCCTGTGGGCTGAGTTGACGCAGGCTGTAGGTAAAACGCCGTAATTCCTGGGCCAGCGCCGCACTCGGCCGGCCGGGCGACAGGATCATGATGCGCGCCATCCGTTCAGGCGTAAATCCGATGACCAGCAGCCGCAGAACGGCCCAGCCCTGCTGGGTTTGAATTTCCGTTTCCCCGGTTGCCCCTGGCATGCCGTTGACATTCAGGTTTTCCAGATTGCGCAGATTGATGTTCTTTGCCCAGACCCGCGTTAAATAGCCGTCCACGGTCAAATTTTGCCGTGGGCGCACGGTATCGAACCTGATTTTTGTTTCCTGCGGCCCTTCCGCGATAACCGCCTCTGGCGTGTTGATGATCCTGAAATCCGGCGGGACAGTGAAGGCGAATCTTTCCTTGGGATGCAGGAAATCGCGCCCGCGCGCAAAACCCTGTTCCGCGCTGTCCCCATAGGTCATGCCATCGATATTGCTGAAAAACGCCTCAGCCAGGCGCGGCATCGCCTGAACAGGGAGACCGGTGGCGCGGGCCCTTTCTATCGCTTCCTGCACACGCTTCGCGGTTTGCGGGTGGGTGGAAAGAAATTCTATGGGGCGCGTGTTTTTATCCGGGTTCAGCGTGGACTCGAGCGCGTCCTGGGCTTCCAGATTGCGCAAAAAATCGGCGGCGGCATATGGGTCATAGCCTGCCCGTGACAGGAAACGCAGCCCCAATTGATCGGCTTCATATTCCTGGCTGCGGGAATAATTCAGCAGATACAGCTCACCCCCCCGGTTGATCAGGTTACTGACCACCTGATTGCCAATCAGTGCGCCAAGCACCGCGCTCCCAATGGACATGCCCATGGCCCGGTTATACTGCTGGGCGCTGTGGCGGGGGGGGACATGGCCGATTTCATGCGCCAGCACACTCGCGAGTTCCGCTTCGCTGTTGGCTAGGGCGACCAGTCCCCGTGTGACATAGATATATCCCCCCGGCAGGGCGAATGCGTTGACAATGGGCGAGTCGAGAACGGTAAAACGAAAACCGGCGCCGGGCGTATCCGAATTTGCGGCGATGCGTCCCCCCACAGTGGCGACATAGCCCGTTACCCGCACGTCGTCATAGACGCCGCCATACTGGCGCAGAATTTTCGGATGCTCTTCCGCGCCGATGGCGCTTTCCCGCTCACGGGAGATGAATTGCGCGAATTGCTGATCAGCCGTTGCGGGAAGGGGGAAAGCGAAAAACAAGTATATAGGCGCCAAGAGCGGCAGAACGGAAATATTCAGTCTGAACTTCATGCCTTAAATCTGCTATCTTTTTTATGAAATATTTGGAACCGTTCTTTTATGCGCCTGTTGCGTATGTTATGTGTGGCGCCGCGAATTGCAAGGGACGTTAGGGGGGGCGAGGGGTGCGAAATATTGGATTAATTTTCGGGATCAGTCTGCTTTTTTGCGGGCTTTCCGGACTGCCAGCCGCTGCTGCGGAAGGGGATGGGGATCTGCTGGCTTTCTCCGCCGGCTATTTTGACGTGAACAAGCGAAAGGATGAAGCTGGCGAATTTCGCATCGAATACCGGGCGGATGAGCAGATGTGGCTGTTCAAACCGTTTGGCGGCGCCATGGCGACCACGGATGGCGCTTTACACGGTTTTGCAGGCATCCTGATGGATATTCCATTGGGCGGCAGGATCTACATCACCCCCAGTTTTGCCCCTGGCCTGTACCATGACGGCGATGGGAAGGATTTACATCACACTATTGAATTTCGCAGCCAGATCGAGATCAGCTACCGGTTCCGTAATGGCCACCGCCTGGGGGCGAGTTTCAACCATATCTCCAACGCCGAACTGGGGGATGACAATCCCGGCGTCGAAAGCGCGGCGATAACCTATATCGTGCCCTTCGGCGCCATTTTTAGGGGGCGTTGAGCAGGACTGACGCTGAAAAGCCTGTCTGCTTCGGGATCTCTTATCCCGGGGAAACAGGAAACAGCGACTGATAGGATTCCGTCTGTGCCTACGCCCGTTATGAAGGCTGGTCGCCGGTTTGGGCAATACTGCAGGGATGCCCGATTTAGACGTCATCCCTGCAGGTCAGGTATCAGGTATATCAGGCCTGCGCTTCCGGCTGGGTATCCCGGGTTTGCGCGGATTGTCTGCGCTCATCCAGGAACTGATCAAATTCGGCCTTATCCCTTGCAAAGCGGAGACGTTCAAGAAAGCTCATGAATTCTTCCTGCTCCTGCTCCAGCCGCCGCAAAGTTTCCGCACGGTATTCGTCAAATGCGCTGTTGCCGCTGCCGGCGTTCTGCGCTCTGCGCCAGGCCCAGGGGCGCCCGCCCTTATCCGTTGTCCAGTTTTCCTGAAAACGATGCTGGCGCATCCTGCATTTGTGTCCCATTCTTCCACTCCATATCATAAAGGCAAGCAGGGCCAGGCCTACCGGCCAGAACAGCACAAAGCTCAGGACCATCAGACCGATCCATGCGCCTTTTCCCATCTCGTCCAGTTTTGCAATCATCTGGTCCATTCCGGTCTCCAATGTAAATGTAATTTACATTCACACAAATAGGACGCATGCTCGTTTGTGTCAATAGACCATCGTAAGATTATTTATCCTGAATGACCAAACCCCAGGCCACGGAGATAGACCAGAACGCCAGCCTCCAGCAGTTCGCTGGGGGGCATAGGGATTTTGCGCCGCGCCGCGTCCCCACGGCCAAACAGCGAAGCGATCCCATGAGTTATTGACCAGATATGCAGAGCGATCATCAGGGCTGGGGGGCGTCCTTCGGAGGGTAGTTTTTCGGCAATCGCCTCAGCGGCTCCTTTTAACACTTCAAAAGCGCGATTGCTGGCCAGTTTCAGCGCCGGTTCCGTGTCCGTCACCACGCCCGCTTCAAACATGGCGGCATAATAGGCGGGTTCATCTCCTGCGAAGGCGAGATAGGCGTCGCCGAGACCGCGCAACGCCCTTAACGGGTCGGGCGCCCCGCCATTCCAGGCGCGCGATAGGCGGCGTTCGAACAATTCAAATCCCCGCAAGGCGACATCGGCCATCAGCGCATCCCGGTCCCGGTAATGCCGGTAGGGCGCGGCGGGGCTGACCCCCGCCAGACGCGCCGCGTCTGCGAATGTAAAACCTGAATGGCCCTTCTCGCCGATCAGGGTCAATGCGGCCTCGATCAGTGCTTCACGAAGGTTTCCATGGTGATAGCCGCGGCGGCTCATATATGCAGGTTCAGGATGGTGGACATGTAAAATCGTATTACATTATTACGGGGATAAATACAGTACATGCGGCATAATATGCGACAAAGGTCGGCTTTCCTGCCCGCCTTTTGCGGATTTTTCTTCCGTCAGTATGGACAGAACGGCTCAAAAATGACAGGAACGGCGCCAAGGGGCAGGTGTTGCAAATGGCCCCTGGATAAGGTAATTTAATAAACGAC
The DNA here is from genome assembly GCA_003454415.1 of Alphaproteobacteria bacterium. GTDB lineage: Bacteria > Pseudomonadota > Alphaproteobacteria > UBA11222 > UBA11222 > UBA11222. The sequence goes on along the minus strand of DMKG01000164.1, from coordinate 1,758 downwards.
GGCAAATAGTTGCA
>DMKG01000164.1:0-1523 GCA_003454415.1 Alphaproteobacteria bacterium | reverse complement strand
GATAAGGTAATTTAACAAACGACGGCAAATAGTTGCCGTTTTGGTGGTCTATGCTCAACAAGCCTGACACGCGCGCCGGTTCTTCAGGCGGAGCGGTTGTGAACCCTTCCCCGGAAGTCCAGGATTTCCTGCGGCGATTTCCGCTAATCCGTTATATTGACGCTATTTTTATCGACATGTGCGGCATTGCCCGCGGCAAGCGCCTGCCCGCGGACCAGCTCGCCGGTCTGTACTCCCACGGCCTGTACCTGCCGGCCAGTATTTTCGCTCTGGATGTGACGGGCGACCAGCTTGACGTTCTGGGCCGGGGTTTCAGCGATGGCGATCCGGATGGCTGCGGCTTTCCAATACCCGGGACGCTTGCGCCAGCGCCCTGGTCGGGCGCGGAACTGGGGCAGGTTTTGATGAGCCTCCACGAACCGGCGGCGCAACAGTTCTGCTATGATCCGCGTAATGTTCTGGCGGCGGTGGTGGGACGCTTCGGTGATATCGGTCTGACGCCGGTGGTCGCCTGTGAGCTGGAATTCTATCTTCTCGATGCGGAACGCGCAGCGGGCGGCGAACCCCGGCCGCCCCTGTTGCCGGGCTTGAACCGCCGCGATTACAATAATCAGGTCTATTCTCTCGAAGAACTGGATTATTATCAGGAGTTCATGCGGGATTTGCAGCAGTGGAGCGCCGCGCAGAACATACCCGCCACCTTCGCCAGCGCCGAATTTGGCCCGGCTCAGTTCGAGATCAACCTGCTGCACCGCCCTGATGCGCTGCGGGCCGCGGATGACGCCGCACTCCTGCGACGTCTGGTGAAAGGCGCTGCGCAGGCGCGCGGGCTTCAGGCCACGTTCATGTCCAAACCGTATGCCGACAAGGTGGGCAGCGGTCTGCATCTGCATATCAGCCTGCTGAATGAGGCGGGGGAAAATGTCTTTAACAGCAATGGCGCGAAGGGCAGCGAGGTTCTGCTGCATGCGATTGGCGGCGTGTGCAGGGCGATGCAGGAATCCATGGCGATTTTTGCGCCGAGTCAGAGCGCCTTCCGGCGTTTTGCTCCCAATCTGTTCGTACCGGTCTCAGATTGCTGGGGATACAACAACCGCTCGGTGGCGGTTCGGGTCCCGCCCGGTTCCGACAGCGCCAGGCGTCTGGAGCACAGGGTCTCCGGGGCGGACGCCAATCCCTATCTTGTGGGGACTGCGGTTCTGGCCGGCATGCATTACGGCATTGTCACAAAAGCCGAACCCGGTGAACCGATCGAGGGCAATGCAGGCGCAAAACTGACGCCTGATCTCGCGCTCAATATGTGGGCTGCGCTGGCTGACCTGGCGGAGGGCGAAATTCTGCCAGCCTACTTTCCAGGCAACTACCTGGCTCTTTACATTGACGGCAAGCGCAGGGAGCTGGAAAAATTTCTGCGCACGATTTCACCCCTTGAATATGAGTGGTATCTGTGAGCCTCACGGCTCTGTTCAATCCGCTCCCAGCGTCTTGACGGCGATCTCGTATACATTGCGCGATATGCGTAT
>DMKG01000299.1:1411-3967 GCA_003454415.1 Alphaproteobacteria bacterium | reverse complement strand
AGGTCCCCGTTTTTCGAGGTGATCCTGGCCGCATATGGACAAACGCCGATGCCTGAGTAACAAATCCCGGGCCCTTACGGTGGCGTTGAAATCTCCCTTTTCTGTCCTATATGAATTATTGACTAGTTTGTTATTAGTTTTTTATGCCTAGATTTTAATAATATTAATTAATAGTTAAGTTTATCATAATTCACTATTATGACGCCCATCCGAGCCAGAAACAGGAGGAAAGCTCCGCCTCCCTGGGAGATATGGATTGATGCAAGACAAGGACGGCGGTTTTACCAGGCAACCTGACCTGAATTTTTCACGCGGGGAATTGACAGAGTTCCTGGATTATTGGCGCAGCAAAAGCCGCGAACGAAACTTTCCAACCAGGGCTGACATCAATCCCCGTGAGATTGAACGTCTTTTGCCATGGGTTAATATGTATGACGTTTCACCGGAGGGGGAAGAACATCGAATCCGCCTCCTCGGATCAGTTCTAAGCTCCAATTTCAATATCGGGGATTTAAGAGGCAAACCGCTTTCGTCCTTTCCACCACTGCTAGCCAGCCGTGCGCGCAAGGGAATTGACTGGGTGCTTGAAACGCGCGGTCCCATACGCGCAGTCGCCACTTCGAGTTCAATTCCCGGGCAGGAGTTTCAGGGAACGGAAATCTGCGCCGTTCCACTTTCAGATAACGGCCAGGACATCAACATCGTAATGGTGATTGCCTTACTGGAGAAGCACAAGATACGCTGAGCCGGGCCGGTTAAGGCCTAACGCATCGGGTAGAAAGCGAAATTCATCAGCCATTCCGTTTCTCCGCCCCGAATCGGAGGCAGGAAAAACACTTCACTGTCAGGTTGAATCGGATTCAACCATGGATCCGGAATGATTTCGTTATCGATGGCGATGGCGCCGGCTTCCAGATGTTCGCCGATGCCAGGAAACATTTCGTCCAGGACACGAATCAATTGCCGGACATTCTTCACGTCCAGTTCGAAATGCGTTTGGCCGCCTGCAAACTGGCGGCCAAACTCATCTCCGAAGACAATCCGCGCCACAACAGCGCCCAACCCTATTTCTTAGCGTCAATCGCCGCCAGAATTTTGGGCGGCGTCAGGGGCAGATCGGTCATTCTGACCCCAGTTGCGCGGGTAACGGCGTTGGCGATGGCGCCCAGTGGAGGCACAATGGGGACCTCGCCAACACCGCGAACGCCGAAAGGATGCCCGGGATTGGGGATTTCGAGAATGATCGGCTCGATCATCGGCAGATCGGAAGCCACGGGAATCCGGTAATCCAGGAATCCGGGATTCTGCAAACGCCCGTCTTCACCGTAAATATATTCTTCATTCAGCGCCCAGCCGATCCCCTGCGTCACTCCGCCCTGAATCTGGCCTTCCACGTAACTGGGATGAATGGCTTTGCCTGCATCCTGCGCCGCCACATAACGCAGAACCGTGACATGGCCGGTTTCCGGATCCACCTCCACATCACAGATATGCGCCCCGAATGCAGGGCCCGCGCCACCGGCATTGATGGCCGCGCTGCCTACCAGAGGTCCGCCAGTGCGGGCCGCCTTGGCGGCGATCTGCGCCAGGGTCTGCGGCTTCTGATTGTCCGCAGCGCTGCCGGGTTTCGGCACAGCCTGGCCATCCTGCCAGAGCACGTCCTCTACGCCCACTTCCCAGGTTTTCGCAACCCGTTCACGGCACTGGCGCACCACGTCTTCCGCAGCCTGGATGATCGCCATTCCAGTGGCGAACGTCACCCGCGAGCCATGAGTGATCTCGCAAAAGCCAACAGCCGCGGTATCGCCGACGATCGGGCGCACTTTGGTGTAATCAATACCCAGCACTTCGGCCGCCATCAGGGCCATGGAGGCGCGCGAGCCGCCAATGTCCGGGCTGCCGGTCATGATGGTGGCGGTTCCGTCCTCGGCGATATTGACCACGGCGCTGGACTGTCCACCCAGATTGAACCAGAAACCGGTCGCAACTCCGCGCCCCTGATTGGGGCCAAGCTTTATCTTGTTGATGGGATGATTCTGCAGCGCCTTAAGACATTCCAGATTGCCGACAGCCTTCAGCTTGGGCCCGTAAACCATCTGGGTGCCCTCCTTGCTGCCGTTTTTCATGCGCAGTTCCAGCGGATCGATGTTCAGCTTCTGGGCCAGTTCATCCACCACGCTTTCCACCGCGAAGGAAGACAGGGGCGCGCCTGGCGCACGGTAGGAATAGCAGAGCGGCCGGTTGGCCACCGCCTCTATACCCACCACCCGCACATTGGGCAGCGCATAGGGACCGAATGCGGCCATGCATCCCGCGCCTACGGGGGATCCGGGGAAAGCTCCGGCCTGGTAGCGGAATTCGCCAACGCCGGCGACCAGAGTTCCGTCTTTCTTGGCGCCCATCTTGACATCCATGATGCCGCCAGGGGCCGGGCCGGTTGCGCGGAACACCTCTTCCCGGGACATGACGACGCGCACCGGGCGATTTGACTTACGCGAAAGCAGAACCGCCACGGGCTCAATGAAGATGATGGTCTTGCCGCCGAAGCCGCCGCCG
>DMKG01000299.1:552-1161 GCA_003454415.1 Alphaproteobacteria bacterium | reverse complement strand
GCCGAAGCCGCCGCCGATTTCCGCCGGCATGACGCGGATCTGCGCCACTTCCATTTTCAGCAGACGGGAGGTCAGGGCGCGCACCATGAAATGTCCCTGGCTGGAGCACCAGATACGGCACTGTCCGTCTTCGCACCATTCCGCCACGACCGCATGAGGTTCGATATAGCCCTGATGCACAACCTTGGTTTTGAAGCTGCGCTCGACGATCACATCGGCTTCCTTGAACGCCGCATCGGGATCGCCGATCGCCATCTGGACGCGCTGAACGATATTGGAGGGCTTGTCGGGTTTGGGATTGACGCCGCTGGTGAAAATATCGTCATGCAGCAAGGGCGCATCGGGGCGCATCGAGGCCTCCACGTCGGTGACATGGGGCAGCACCTCATATTTCACCTCGATCAGCCCAAGCGCCTCTTCCGCAATCGCGGCCGTGCTCGCCGCCACCGCCGCCACCGCATGGCCGTCATACAACACCTTGTCACGCGCCATGATGTTGCAGGACAGATGGTGGAAATTGACGCCCTCGTCACCCGGCAAAACGCCATTATGCATCTGCGGAAAATCTTTGGACGTGATCACGGCCTTGACCCCCGGCAGCTTTTCCGC
>DMKG01000299.1:0-306 GCA_003454415.1 Alphaproteobacteria bacterium | reverse complement strand
CGGGAGGTGTCTATGGACAGAATTTTTGCATGGGCGTGCGGCGAGCGCAGAATACGGCCCGTCAGCTGGCCGGGCAGGTTCATGTCCGCGCCATACGTCGCGCGCCCTGTCACCTTGTCCACGCCATCGGGACGCACAGGCCGCGTGCCGATCCACTTAAAGTTCTTTCCTTCGTATCCGGCCATTATTTCGATCCTCTCATTTCAGAAGCGGTATCCAGCACGGCGCGGATGATCTTGTCATAGCCCGTGCAGCGGCAGAGATTGCCCGTCAGGCCGTAGCGCAGCATGGCGGGGATGCTCGAGG
>DMKG01000251.1:26718-26923 GCA_003454415.1 Alphaproteobacteria bacterium | reverse complement strand
GGTCGCCGCTGTCGAGATGGCGCAGATTCAGGTGCGCCAGCGTGAAGCCGAAAAGGCGGCGGCCATGGCGGTGGCGTCACAGCGTGAGGCGGAACTTGATGCAGCCCGAAAGCGTCTGGACCGTTCGAAAGAACTGGCGGGGAATGATAATATTTCGCGTCAGCAACTAGATGACAACCTCGCGCGCTATGAAAGCGCGCAGGCT
>DMKG01000251.1:19429-26480 GCA_003454415.1 Alphaproteobacteria bacterium | reverse complement strand
TATGAAAGCGCTCGTGCCGGCGTCACTGCTGCGCAGGCGCAGGTCAGAGCGGCCGAGGCCGCCATCGCCACCGCAAAATCTCAGATCACCGGCGCCCAGGCCGCCGTGCAGGCGGCGCGGGCCACGGTGCAGCGCATCGGCGCGGAGCTGAATGACAGTATTCTCACATCGCCGCGTGATGGGCGCGTGCAATACCGGGTGGCGGAGCCGGGCGAGGTTATAGGCGCAGGAGGAAATGTGCTCAGCCTGGTGGACCTTTCGGATGTCTACATGATTTTCTTTCTGTCTACCGTGGATGCGGGGCGGCTCGCTTTGGGCGCGGAGGTGCGGCTGGTGCTGGACGCTGTGCCCCAATATGTCATTCCTGCGCAGATCTCTTTCGTCTCCGATATGGCGCAGTTCACCCCGAAAACCGTTGAAACAGAGGTTGAACGCCGGAAACTGATGTTCCGGGTAAAGGCGAGGATCGATCCCGCCTTGCTGAAGCTGCATTCGCGTCATGTCAAAGCCGGGGTGCCGGGAATGGCCTGGGTGAAAGTGGACCCGGAGGCGGAATGGCCTGAAGAACTCCGCGTCAGGCTGCCGCAATGAGCACGGCAACGGGCGCCGCTCCCGCCGCCCGTCTGAATGACGTCTCGTTACACTATGGCGGCAGGTCTGCGCTCGAGGCCGTCAGTCTGGAGATACCGTCCGGTTGCATGGCCGGACTGATAGGCCCCGATGGCGTAGGCAAGTCCAGTCTGCTGGCGCTGGTCGCCGGCGCGCGCGCCATCCAGACAGGACAGATAGAAGTGCTGGGCGGCGATATGGCCAGCGCCGCGCACCGGCGGCGCATGTGTCCACGCATCGCCTATATGCCGCAGGGGCTGGGAAAAAATCTTTACTCACGTCTGTCGGTTTATGAAAACGTGGATTTTTTTGGCCGTCTGTTCGGGCATGATGCGGCGGAGCGCCGCCGCCGCATTGCGGATCTGCTGAAGGCTACCGGGCTCAGCGCGTTTGCGGAACGCCCGGCAGGCAAACTGTCGGGGGGGATGAAGCAGAAGCTGGGATTGTGCTGCGCCCTGATCCATGATCCGGATCTGCTGGTGCTGGATGAACCCACCACGGGGGTCGATCCGCTGTCGCGGCACCAGTTCTGGGAACTGATCGAACGCATCCGCGCCTCGCGCCCTGGCATGAGCGTGCTGATCGCCACCGCCTATATGGACGAGGCGGCGGGTTTTGACTGGCTGGCCGCCATGGATGCGGGCCGCGTGCTGGCCCATGGCGCGCCGCAGGAACTGCTGAACGCAACCGGCGCGGACACTCTGGAGGCGGCGTTCATCGCCTTGCTGCCGGAAGAAAAGCGCCGCGGTCACAGATCTGTGACCGTGCCGCCGCGCCCGCCCGGTGAGGAACGCATCGCGATCGAGGCCAGAGACCTGACCTTACGGTTCGGCGATTTTACGGCCGTCGATCACGTGAGTTTCCGGATATTTCATGGGGAGATCTTCGGTTTCATCGGCTCCAATGGCTGCGGCAAGACGACCACCATGAAAATGCTGACGGGTCTGCTGCCTGCAAGCGAGGGGACGGCGCATCTGTTTGGTCAGCCGATGCGCGCGCGCGATATCGAAACCCGCCGGCGCATCGGCTACATGTCCCAGAGCTTCTCTCTGTATTCGGAATTATCGGTGCGGCAAAACCTTATTCTGCATGCGCGACTGTTCCGCCTGAAACCGGACACGATCCCCGCAAGGGTGGATGAAATGCTGGACCGCTTTGATCTGGCGAGGGTCGCAGACCTGCTGCCCGCAGCGCTGCCGCTGGGCCAGCGCCAGCGTCTATCCCTGGCTGTCGCGATGATTCATGCGCCGGAGGTTCTGATTCTGGATGAACCCACCTCGGGTGTCGATCCGGTGGCGCGTGACGCCTTCTGGCGGATCATGATCGACCTGGCCCGGCGCGATGGGGTGACGATCTTCATTTCGACCCATTTCATGAACGAAGCGGAACGCTGTGACCGAATTGCGCTGATGCATGCGGGACGCGTTCTGGCCTGCGACACGCCGGCAGGGGTGATCGCCCAACGCGGCGCGCAGAATCTGGAAGACGCCTTTATCGGTCATCTGGAAGAGGCGTCAAAGGAAGAAAAAACCGGGACGCCGGAGGCGTCTGTCGAGGACTCTGCGCCGATGGGGCGGCCGGTTGCGTCCAGAGGGACCCGGCGGCGGTTTGATATCCGTCGCATGTTCAGTTATTCCCGGCGCGAAAGCATGGAATTGCGGCGTGATCCGATCCGTCTGACGCTGGCTTTGCTGGGCAGTCTCATCCTGATGTTTGTCGTGGGCTATGGCGTAAATCTGGATGTGGAGGATCTGACCTTCGCCGTACTTGACCGCGACAAGACCGCCGCCAGCCGGGATTATGTGCTGAATATTTCCGGCTCCCGCTATTTTATCGAACGCGCCCCCATCACCAGTTATGATGAACTGGACCGGCGCATGCGGGCTGGCGAAATAGGGCTAGCGATTGAGATCCCGCCTGGATTTGGCCGCGATCTGGCGCGCGGCGATCCGGTGCAGATCGGCGCATGGATCGATGGGTCCATGCCACAGCGCGCAGAGACCATACAGGGTTACGTCCAGGGCATTCACATGCACTGGCTGGCGGGCCGGCGCCCCCAGACCAATTCCCTGAACATCGAGACGCGTTTCCGTTACAACCCGGACATCAAAAGTCTGGTGGCGATGGCGCCAGCGGTCATCCCGCTGCTCCTGCTGCTCATCCCCGCAATGCTGGCTGCGCTAAGCGTGGTGCGTGAGAAAGAACTGGGCTCCATCATCAATCTTTACGTCACGCCCGTGACCCGGCTGGAATTTCTGATGGGCAAGCAATTTCCCTATGTGGTTCTGGGCATGTTGAATTTTCTTCTGCTTACTCTGCTTGCAGTCACGGTTTTCGGGGTTCCCCTAAAGGGCAGTTTCCTGGCGCTGACGGCGGGGGCCCTGCTCTATGTGATTTCATCCACGGCCATGGGATTGCTGATTTCCAGCTTCATGCGCAGCCAGATTGCGGCGATCTTTGGGACGGCGGTGCTGACCATCCTTCCAGCCGTGGGTTTTTCAGGAATGATCGATCCAGTGTCATCGCTGGAGGGGGCGGGAAGGATAATCGGTAATATTTACCCCACTACCTATTTCATCATCATATCGCGCGGAACATTTTCGAAGGCGCTGGAGTTTTCCGATCTGTATTCGGCCTTCATCCCCTTACTGATTGCCGCCCCGGTGTTGATAGCATTGGGCGCCCTGCTGCTGCAAAAGCAGGAGAGATAGATATGCGTCCCGCCAATATTCTTTACCTCGGGATCAAGGAACTGCGCAGCCTCGCGCAGGATTCCATTATGCTGGCGCTGATTTTCTACGCCTTTTCCTTCGCCATTTACGCTGCGGCCAAAGCCTTGCCCCAAACCCTCAACAGGGCTCCAATAGCCATAGTGGACGAAGACCGCTCGCCTCTTTCCGCGCGCATCATCAGCGCCTTCTATCCTCCCTATTTCGTTACCCCTGTCATGATCGATCAGGCCGGGATGGACGCCCGCATGGATGCGGGGCTCGCGACCTTCGCCCTGAACATTCCCCCTGACTTCCAGCGCGATGTAATGGCCGGACACATGCCCACCCTGCAACTGAATGTGGACGCCACCCGTATGAGTCAGGCATTTGCCGGAAGCGGTTATGTACAGGCCATCACTGCTGCTGAAGTGCGGGAGTTCGTGCAAGGCCATCGCAGGACAGCGCCGCCGCCGGCAGATCTGGTCATCCGGGCGCGGTTCAATCCGGAACTCAACGAAGCCTGGTTTGGTTCGGTGATGGAACTGGTGAACAGCATCACCTTACTATCCATCATTCTTACCGGGGCTGCGCTGATCCGTGAGCGCGAGCATGGCACCGTTGAACATCTGCTGGTGATGCCCGTGACTCCGTTTGAAATCATGACGAGCAAGGTGGCGGCTATGGCGCTTGTGGTTCTGACGGCGAGCGCCGCGTCGCTGTTCTTTGTCATCCAGGGAGTATTGGAAGTGCCCCTTGCCGGCTCGCGGCTGCTGTTTCTTTCTGGAGCCCTGCTGCTGCTGTTCGCCACCACTTCCATGGGAATTTTTCTGGGCACGGTCTCCCGGTCCATGCCCCAATTCGGCATGCTGCTGCTTCTGGTGCTGCTGCCGCTGGAGATCCTTTCGGGGGGGACGAGCCCGCGCGAAAGTATGCCTGCGGCCATTCAGTTGCTCATGCAGGCGGCGCCTAATACGCATTTCGTCATGCTGTCGCAGGCGGTGCTTTACCGCGGCGCCGGGCTGGAGGTGGTATGGCCCGAATTCATCAAGATCGCGGTTATCGGCGTCATCCTGTTCAGTCTCTCTTTGGCGCGCTTCCGCCGCACCATCGGCGAGATGGCTTAGAGCATCGTATCTTCTGCTTTCGATCAGCCCCAAGATGAAGTTTGCCTCTTGTTACTCATCCGGTTTTGGACTTAAATGCCCGTCGTTTGTTTTCATGCACATGATGGAACAGTCAATTGGGATCGAACACGACTGCCGGGCAACCGGACACGCAGACAGGCAAACGCCCCCTGTGGCTACGCCTTTTAATCTGGGCTGGCGCGGCCTTTCTGCTGTTCAACACGGTCGGCGTGGCGTTGTCCCTGGGGGCGCTGCCGGGCGTGAGCGCAGGGTCATTCATACGCCTGGCGCTGGTAGGCGCGGCGGTCGCAGCGCCGCTGTGGAAATGGCATGGCATGAATGTCCTGCGCACATGGCGCAATCCCGCTGTCGCCAGTTTCACGCGCCATGAAGACCCCGCCACAGGCGGTTTTCTCTTCGACGTGCAGCCCGCGCGGGCGGCGCGCATGCCTGCGCTGCCCCTGTTTGCTGTCGCTGTGGTTCTGCTTCTGAATGCGTTACTGGTCGGCGCGCGTTCAACGGGGGGCTTCCTAGGCCTCTATATCGTTGCGCTCGTGTTCATCGGCGTCGGTTGCAGCTACGTCCTTCCCGGCGCGCGTGATCGCAAGCCTGTCAAGGTGTCGGTCACAGGGCGCGGTGTGCAGGGCGGCGACATCAGCGTGCCGCTCGCCGCAGTGACCGGCCTGCGCGTGACCCATGGAGGGCTCGTCGTTGATCCCGGCCCCCTTATGCCAGGGCGCAATGGCGTTCCGATCTCTTCCATGGCCGGACGCCACATGGGGCGGCGGCAGGCGGCGCGCGGCTATGCGGTCACGGTCCGCGCCGATGGGGAAAGCCAGTCACGCCTGCTGGCGGGTGGCCTCACCGAAGATTGCGCGCATGCCCTGGCTGCGGAAATTGGCAGGGCGATCGATGCTGAGCGGGTCAAGCTCACCGCATAGAAAGGGCGCACGACCCGACGTGAAAGCAGGACATTCTTTTACCGGCGAGTTAACAGAGAAATTTTTGTCAGGCGGGGAAATTGAGTGGCTTAAGATCATCACGCACACGGCGCGCCGTGTACAAGCCTGGATACTTCTTGCTGACCTTCAGCATGGCTGCGTCCGCAACGCTACCCGTTCATGCAGAGACGCCTGCAGAAATCCGGACCTTCACCCAGGAAAACCTCGCGTCCTGCAAAACGGCGGGCGGCGCGCCAAAGCTCCTGGACGGTTATATGACGGCAACGGCTGATCTTAACGGAGATGGCGCGCCTGATTACATAACCGATCTTGCTGGTCTGGAGTGCGCCAACGCATGGAGTTACTTCTGCGGCTCCGCCGGTTGCCCCGTTACCGTTTGGCTGTCGGGACCGGAGGGTTACGAGGTCGGATGGGGTGGTAGCGCGCAGGGATGGGAACGGCGCGGTGCGGAAATCGTGGTTTTTCTACACGGGCAGTTATGCGATCCGCCGCGCACCGGGGCGCTGGGCTGTGAGGTTGCGATGCGCTTTGATGAAACCGCGAAAACACCTGCTGGACCCGCCGCGCCTCCTGGCGCGCCATCCGCCAACGCGACGGGTGTGTGGCGGTTACGCCAATCAGGCAGCAGCCCGGTCGTTGCGGAAGCACCGGGAGCCGGCGTCTTAACAGCGCTTTCGGCGCTCTGTTTGCGTGACCGCCCCGTCATGATGGCTGCGCTCTCAGAAACAGCCGGTGCGCGCTCGATCGTTTTCACCTTTGCGTTTGCCGATCGCACAATAGAAGTCACGGGAACGGCGGCAACTGCTACACAAAAGGCCTATCTCCTCGATCCCCGCACGGAGGGATTGGCTGCGGCTCTCTCCAGCGCCGGCGCCGTAGGTCTGCAAATCGCCGGGCAGGATCAAGGCATGCTTTCCCTGAACGGGTCCACGCATGCGCTGCGCGCGGCGCTCTCGCCCTGTTTCACGTTCTAAAAGGGCTTGGCCCTTTACAAGAAACGGCGCGGAGATAGGAACCAGGGTGAGGGACTTTACCGGCGAATTTCAGCGATTCTCTATGAACGCAGCATGCTACAGCCTGGCCATGCCGAAGCTTCACGTCTGCAACGCCTGCTGACAGAAGTTCCGCCGGCGTTCGAATCTGTCCTTTGGTACGCTGGGCCAGTTGGTCTTTTTTCCGATCTGCCCTGCGAAGGTTTGCAGATTATTCGCCACGATATGGGATTGCAGGATTTCGCGGCAGCGGGGCGAATAATCCCCCCGGAAGCGCAGATCAATGACGACGTCGCGAATCGCCGGATGCAGGGCGTCCCAGTCGGTTGCGCCATATCTGCGGGTGACATCCGGCTTGGTCGCCAGCCGTCTAGCGTCGCTGGCGTGCCAGTCATAATCAATCTGAAACAGTTTGAGTTGCGCCTGTGGCGTGATTTCAAAATCCTCCAGATCATTGTCCTGAATGAAATCCTCCGCCCTGTCCCCGGTCAGTCCGCTGGCCTGTGCGATCAGCGCGGCATGCGCCGCATCCACGCCCGCGGCCAGAAGATCATTGCGTATCTGCGCATTGGTGCGGTTCTTCATGTCATAACCCCGCCCAAGCGTAAGACCCGAGGCCGCGCCCGGCACATGCAGGCGGCGGCTGTGCCAGT
>DMKG01000251.1:19037-19207 GCA_003454415.1 Alphaproteobacteria bacterium | reverse complement strand
TGCAGGCGGCGGCTGTGCCAAGGTCCGCCCTCCTGTCCCTCGGCATCGAAAGTCAACCGCCCCGCGCCGGGAACGGGTAAGGACTGGCTCATCGTGGCTCCCTCCCGATCAGCCCACCGCCATCATGCGCCGGGCTTTCTAGTGACCCCAGTGATCTTTTGGATGAGACA
>DMKG01000251.1:18410-18694 GCA_003454415.1 Alphaproteobacteria bacterium | reverse complement strand
TGAATGTTCAATCCACCAGATTAGCCTGCATGCTGCCAGACGCGCCTGTCGCGGTACAGGAGTTTCCGGCGGCTCTCCGCATCATCTTGACGGCGCATTCGGGTTGACCCATGCTGTCTGACCCGAGAAGGATCCACAAAGGATGCCCCGGAAAAGGATAGGGGAGGGCCATGGCGCAACGGCATATATTTGATGGCTACAAAGTTGTCGACTTCACCCAGGCCCTGGCGGGTCCCGGCTGCACCCGTCTGATGGCCGAGTTGGGGGCCGAGGTCATCAAGGTG
>DMKG01000251.1:10943-18192 GCA_003454415.1 Alphaproteobacteria bacterium | reverse complement strand
GGGGCCGAGGTCATCAAGGTGGAGTTTGCGCCTGCTGGCGATATCAGCCGGACACTGCCCTGGATCAAGGATAATGGCCGCAGCGGCTATTTCCTTCAGCACAATCGCGGCAAACAGTCCCTGTGTCTGGACCCCAGAACGCCGGAAGGGCGCGACATCCTCAAACAGCTGATCGGAATGGCGGATATTTTTATCGAGAATTTCGCACCGGGGGTGATCGGGCGCCTGGGGCTGGGCTGGGAAGTCGTGCACGCCCTCAACCCAAGGGTGATCATGTGTTCGATTTCGTCCTTCGGACAGACCGGCCCGCTGAGCCACCTTCCAGGTTATGATCCGATCGCCGCCAGCTATACCGGCATCTTCGACAATATCGGTTATCCCGATGGGCCGCCGCTGCCTTATGGCATGTCGATTGGCGATATCAGCACGGCGGTCAATGCCTATGGCGCGATCGTGACCGCGCTGCTCGACCGGGCGCGCACGAATGAGGGCCAGTTTGTGGAGGTCTCGCTGCTGGAAACCTATTTCCACATGCATGACGCCGCCGTGCAGAACTATATCGGCAGCAAGGGGGAGGTGCAGCCGACCCGCTTCGGTCTGCATCATTACGCTCTCGCCCCCCTGGGCATCTTCAAGGGGCGGGAGAAACATATCTATATTCTTTCGATCCCCAAGGACTGGCCCGCCTTCTGCAAGGTGATCGAACGCGAGGATCTGATCACAGATCCTGATTTCGCATCGGTGCAGACGCGGGCGCAGAACCGTCTCCGGCTGGCGGAGATCATTCAGGCCTGGTGCGCGACCCAGCCCGATGATGCGGCGATCATCGAAAAATTCCGGGCGGCGCATCTGCCGGTCGCCCCGGTGCTTTCCGTGCCGGAAGCGCTGAACGAACCCCATTTCATCGAACGCGAAATCGCCCCGGCCCACGACGACCGCGGACTGGGGGAATGGCGTTTTCCCCGCGTGCCAATGCGTTTTCCCAAATATCCGGAAAGGCGCGGCCTTCAGGCCCCGTTCCTGGGAGAGCACAATACGCAGATTCTCGGTCAGACTCTCGGTTTCAGCCCGGAAAGGATCGCCGAACTGCATGCCAGCGGCGTGCTGTTCGCCGAGACGCCGCCGGTGGGGGTGAAGCCTGCGGACTGAACTGTTCGGGTCTTGACGGTCCCGCGCCGCATCACGCATTGTAGGCGCAACTGGCGCGGGAAAGACAGGACGCCGGAAGAAGGAAAAGCGTTAGGGGGAAGGGCGATGGCGCAGCGTCAAATTCTTGAAGGCTACAAGATCATCGATTTCACGCAAGTGCTGGCGGGTCCTAGCTGTACAAGGGCGATGGTGGAGCTGGGGGCCGAGGTGATCAAGCTGGAAATCGCGCCGGGCGGCGACATGACCCGTAACCTGCCCTGGATACGCAATGGCAGAAGCGGCTATTTCATCCAGCAGAACCGTGGCAAGCAGTCGCTCTGCCTCAATCCCAAGACGCCGGAGGGCCTTCAGATCGTCAAGGATCTGATCAAGGGCGGCGATGTGTTCATCGAATCCTTTTCCCCCGGCGCGATTGGCCGCATGGGGCTGGGCTGGGAGGTGGTGCATGCGATCAATCCCCAGGTGGTGATGTGCTCCATCTCCGCGCTGGGGCAGACCGGGCCGCTCAGCCATCTTCCGGGTTATGACTATATCGCCGCCGCCTATTCCGGCATTCTCGACAATATCGGCTATCCCGACGGGCCGCCCCTGCTGACGGGAATGGCGATCGGCGATATCAGCACCGGCATGAACGCCTTTGGCGCGATCATGGCGGCGCTGCTCGACCGTTCACGCACCCAGGAGGGGCAGTATCTGGATATTTCCCTGCTGGACACCTATTTCCAGATGCATGAGGTGAATGTGCAGCATTATTCGGGGTCTGAAGGCGCGATGAACCCCACGCGGTTCGGGCATCTGCATTCCTCGATCTTTCCTATCGGCATTTTCAAGGGGCGTACGGGATACATCTTCCTGCTGGCCGTCCCGGCCACCTGGCCCGCCTTCTGCAAGGTGATCGAACGCGAAGATCTGATCGAGCATCCCAAATATGCGACCGTGCCATTGCGCGCGGATAACCGTTTCGATCTGGCGGCCGAGATTCAGGCCTGGTGCGACCAACAGCCCAGCGATGAGGCCATCATCAGGAAGTTTCAGGAAGCGCATCTTCCGGTGGCGCCGATCCTGAGCGTGGCCCAGGCCATGTCGGAGCCGCATCTGCTCGAACGCGGAGTGGTGCGTTCCATTCATGACCGGGGGTTCGGAGCGCTGAAGATTCCCAATATCCCGCACCGTTTTTCGAAATATCCGGACCGGATGGAATTGCAGGCGCCTTTCATCGGCGAACATAACGCCCAGGTCCTGCGCAAGCATCTTGGATATAGCGACGATAAGATCAGGACCCTGACCGAGGCGGGCATACTGCATGCGGAGCCCATACCAGCGGCTGCTCAATAACATATTTGCGAAAGGAAGACGGAAATGGCGGGAGATATGGAGGGCAGGGTTGTCCTGATCACCGGGGCGGGATCGGGTATCGGCCGGGAGGCGGCGCAGGTCTTCGCCCGCGAAGGCGCGAAGGTGATGGTCTCCGACATCAATGAAAAGGGTGGTGAGGAAACCGTCAGCCTCGTGAAGCAGAAGGGCGGGACGGCCAGCTTTGTGCGTTGCGACGTCTCCAGGGGTCCGGAAGTGGAGGCGATGGTGAAGGCGGTGGTGGATACCTATGGGCGCCTTGACGCCGCCTTCAACAATGCGGGCGTGGAGGGCGACACCAACGCCACCCTTATTTCGTGTACGGAGGAAAATTTCGATCTCAACATCGCAGTCAATCTGAAAGGCGTGTGGTGGTGTATGAAATACGAGATCGAGCAGTTCCTGAGGCAGGGCTCGCCGGGGGCCATCGTCAACGCCTCATCGCTTGCGGGCGTCGTCGGCGTGCCGCGGGGCAATGCCTATGTCGCGGCGAAACACGGGGTTATCGGCCTGACCAAGACGGGCGCGCTTGAATATGCGCGCAAGAACATCCGCGTCAATGCGGTATGCCCCGGCGCCATCGAAACCCCCATGCTCAACCGCATCGCAGGCGGAACGGAAAAAGGCTATGAGGCCATGCGCCGCATGGAGCCCGTGGGCCGCCTCGGAAAGCCTTCGGAAATCGCCGAAGCCGCCATGTGGCTTTGCTCGGATCGCGCCTCCTTCGTGACCGGCCTCGCCATGTCGGTCGACGGCGGCAGTTTCGCAAGATAGGTGGGGGGTGACGCGGCTTACCATCGCAAGCTGGAACATCAATTCTGTCCGTTTACGGATTGATCTGGTCTCGCGCTTCCTTCAGGAATATCAGCCGGATGTTCTCTGCCTGCAGGAAATCAAAACCCTCAACGCCCAGTTCCCGTCCGGCGCTCTGCGCAAGCTTGGATATGACTTCATCGCCGTGAATGGCCAGAAGGGCTATCACGGGGTGGCGGTGGCGTCGCGTCTTCCGTTCAGGGAGGAAGCGGTGAGGGGATTCTGCGGCAAAGGGGACAGCAGGCATCAATCGGTGCTCCTGCCCGGGGAGATCGAGCTGCATAATTTCTATGTGCCTGCGGGCGGCGACGTGCCGGACAGGGACGCGAACGAAAAATTCGCCCATAAGCTGGATTTCCTGCAGGAAATGGCTGAGTGGTGCGGAGACTGGAAGCAGGGGGGCGCGCGCCGCATCCTTCTGGGGGATCTGAATGTCGCGCCGCTGGAGCATGACGTGTGGTCACACAAACAGATGCTGGGCGTGGTCAGCCACACCCCGATAGAGGTGGATCATCTGAACCACGTGCTGGCCGCCCATGACTGGGTGGATGTGGCGCGGCGGTTCATTCCGCCGGAGGAAAAGCTCTATACATGGTGGAGTTACCGCGCCGCAGACTGGCGCGCCAGCAATCGCGGACGCAGGCTGGACCATATCTGGGCCTCGCCCGCCCTTGCCGGCGCAGTGAAGCGTTTCACCGTGGTGGAAGAGGCGCGCGGCTGGCCGAAGCCCTCCGACCACGCGCCCATTCTGGCTGAGTTGGAGATCTGACCGCCTTACGAATCCGCCCAGTTGGGTTTGCGCTTTTCAGCGAAGGCGCGGGGGCCTTCCGTCGCGTCGGAGCTTTTGAACAGCGCCGTCATCGCCGGATATTTGCCGTTTGCGGCGGCCTCTATGCCGCCCAGGGCAAGGCCCTGCATCGACATTTCCTTGGAGGCGCGCACCGACATGGGCGAGCATTCGGCGATTTCGGCGGCCCAGCGTTTCGCCGCCGTCATCACCTCTGCATGGGGCACGACCTCATTGATGAAGCCCATGCGGAAGCCTTCTTCGGCCGACACATGGCGCCCGGTCAGGATCATGCCCATCGCCTGTTTCAACCCGATCTGGCGGGGCAGGCGGTGCACGCCGCCCGCGCCGGCGGCAAGGCCCACTTTCGGCTCCGGAAGGGCGAAGCGCGCCTTGTCGGACGCGATGATGATGTCGCAGGCCAGCGCAATCTCCATGCCGCCGCCCATAGCGACGCCGTTCACCGCCGCGATCACCGGCTTGTTCATGTGATAACGCGCGGTCAGGCCCGCAAACCCCGTGGGAGGAATTTCCATCTTCCCGCCCGACGCGGTGTATTTCAGATCATTGCCCGCGCTGAAGGCGCGGTCCCCGGCGCCGGTGATGATCGCCACCCATTGGGCCGGGTCATTGGCGAATTCATTGAACACTTTTTCCAGTTCGAAATTCGCGGGCGGGTGCAGGGAATTCATCACGTCCGGGCGGTTCATCGTGACGATGGTCAGTTTGCCTTCGCGTTCGACCTTGCAGAATTCGTAATTAGCCATTGGGTTCTCCCTGCTGTTTGGTTTCGTGAACTCAGTTTAAAGGTTGCGGGTATCGGGCGCCAGTCCCGCTTTGAATCGCCGCCAGTTTTCCACATAACCCATTGCGGAACGGGTGAACCCCTCCTTATCCGTTTCGGTCACCGTCCGGATGACCTTGCCGGGCGCGCCCAGAACCACGGAATTGTCTGGAATGACCTTGCCGGGGCCGACCAGGGCGTTTGAACCGATCAGACAGTTATTGCCAATTCTGGCCCCGTCCAGGATGACGCTGCCAATGCCGATCAGGGTGTTGTCGCCGATGACGCATCCATGCACCATCGCCATGTGGCCTATGGTGACGTTGCGCCCTATGGTGCAGGGATCCCCCATGCTGGTGTGCAGCACGGCATTGTCCTGCACGTTGGAGTTCTCTCCGATGGTGATGGGTTCATTATCGCCGCGAAGCACAGCGCCGAACCAGACGCTGGCGTTGCGCTTCAGAATGACCTTGCCGATGACCATTGCATTGGGCGCGATCCAGTAATCTTCGTTTTCCGTTTCCAGGCCCTCGTTTCCCAGCAGATAAACCGCCATTTCGCCTATGTCCTTCACCAGTTCACGATCAGATCACTGTTGCATAACAGGCCCTGACTGGTCAAAGATGGGACGAAAAATATACCAACAGGGAGGATAACCCCATGGCTATGCCAATCGAGAAATTAGTGGGAATCATGCGCAAGAACGCCGCCGCTGCGGCTGCGGCTGCGGCCTCAAGCGGGCCGTCTGGCAAGAAGGTCACCATGGCCATGCGGCGCGAGGGGATGGAAAAAACCTCGTTTCCTGTCGCCCCCGACGTCAAGGTGGAGAAGCTGACGGTTGCGGGCCGTGACGCCGAATGGATCAGGGCGCCGGGCGTCAAGGACGGCTATGCGATCCTGTATCTGCACGGGGGTGGATATGTGATGGGTTCGCTCAACACCCACCGCGCGCTTGCGGGCGAGATTTCCCGCGCCGCCAGGGCCGCCGTGCTGCTGCTGGATTACCGTCTCGCCCCGGAGAACAAGTTTCCCGCCGCAGTCGAGGATGGCGTGGCTGGCTTCAAGTTCCTGCTGGCGCAGGGATATGCCCCGGAAAAGATCGCCATCGGCGGCGACAGCGCGGGCGGCGGCCTGACGGCGGCGACGCTGGTTGCGCTGCGCGATGAAAAATCCGTCCTCCCGGCCGCGGGTGTTCTGATCAGCCCCTGGTCCGATCTCACCTGCACCAATCCCAGCTACAAGACCCGGGCCGAGGCTGATCCGATGATCGGCGGCGAGGGAGGGGGCGGGCTGGACGGCATGTCGGGCCTCTATCTGCAGGGCGCCAGCGTGGTGCATCCCCATGCTTCGCCCAATTTCGCCGACCTGACGGGCCTGCCGCCGCTGCTCATCCATGTGGGCGATGCGGAAGTGCTGCTGGACGATTCCATCCGGCTGCATGACAAGGCGAAAGCCTGCGGCGTCGACAGCACGCTGGAAGTCTGGCCGAAAATGATCCATGTCTGGCACGCCTTCCACCCGATGCTGGATGAAGGCAAGCAGGGGATCGAGCGCATCGGCGAATATCTGCGCGGCAAATGGGGCATGTAGGCCCGCGCGAACTCAAACCGGAAAGAGATTCAGATGGCAAGCAATGAACTGAAATCCGTGGTGGAGATGCTTCGCGGCATCGTCGCCAATCCAAAGGCCACCGTCCAGGACCAGCGCGCAGCTTTCGAAACGTCGATGGGGATGATGGCGCCCCCGCCCGACACCAGGGTAACGCCCGTAACGGTGGATGGCGTGGCGGCGGAATGGGTGGAGGCCCCATCGGCCCGCGCATCCCATGCGATTCTGTATCTGCATGGCGGGGGCTATGTGATCGGCTCCCCCAGGACCCATCGCGCGCTGGCGGGAAAATTGTCGGAAACCGCAAAGGCCCGGGTGCTGGTGATCGATTACCGCATGGCGCCGGAAAATCCGTTTCCCGCCGCTGTCGACGATGCGGTGAAAGCCTATAAGTGGCTGCTGGCGCAGGGGATTGCCGCCTCTAATCTCGCCATATCCGGCGACAGTGCGGGCGGCGGTCTGACGCTCGCCACTTCGGTCGCTTTGCGTGATGGGGACGTGTCCCTGCCAAGGGCGCTGGCCATGCTCAGCCCCTGGACGGATCTGACCGGTAACTCCGAAACCATGAAGACCCGGGCGGACAAGGACCCCATGGTGCAGAAAGATGGCCTCATGGGTATGGCGGCGCTGTATCTGAACGGCAGGGATGCGAAAACGCCGCTCGCCTCTCCGCTGTTTGCGGATCTGCGCGGGCTGCCGCCGATGCTGGTGCAGGTGGGGGATCACGAAACGTTGCTGAACGACTCGCTGACCCT